>NZ_JBFRDQ010000034.1:0-31156 GCF_052113865.1 Allobosea sp. TAB14
GCCTTTGCCGGATGGTCTCGACGACGGATTGCGCGCAGGCCTCGCGCAGCCCGCCCTTGCCGCCGAAATGATAGGCRATGCCCGCGCTGTTGACGCCCGCAGCCTGGGCGATCTGCCGGATCGAGCTCGCCTCGAAGCCATGCCGCCCGAACAGATCCAGTCCAGCCCTGATCAGAGCCGTGCGGGTTCCTTGATCGTCGAGAGAGAGCGCTGGCATGGCTGAAGCGTACCATAACCACCAAATTCAATCAATCGATTGATTGAATTTGGTGGGCACTCCCTTGCCCCGCGAGGTCGGAACAAGCGCGTCGATGCATCACATGACTCGCCGGAAATATTGGTCTAAGGCGGAAACCATCCTTTCAATCCGCCTGCCAGATGCTCTTCAATTCGTTCGTCTTCCTGCTTGCCTTCCTGCCGCTGGCGCTCGCTCTGCATTGGCTGGCGGAGCGCTTCGCGCCGCGCCTGCGCCTGCCGGTGCTGGTGCTGCTCTCCTTCGCCTTCTACGGCTACTGGGACTGGCGCTTCCTGCCGCTGCTGGTCCTGTCCATCGGCGTGAACTGGCTGATCGCGGAAAGCTTTCAGAAGACCAAGGCCAGCGGGCTGATCACGCTCGCAATCCTGCTCAACCTCGCCGTTCTGGCGGTCTTCAAATACTTCAACTTCTTCGCCGATCTCGCTGGAATGATTCCCGGATTGCCGGCGCCGAAATTCGACATCGCGCTGCCGCTCGGCATCTCCTTCTTCACCTTCCACCACATCATGTACCTGACGGATCTGCGGCGCGGCGAGGCGCCGCGCTACGATCTCGTCCGCTAYGCGCTCTACATCGCCTTCTTTCCGCAGGTGCTTGCCGGCCCGCTGGTGCGCTGGCGCGAGATCATGCACCAGCTCGACGAGCGCCCCTATCAGCGGCCCGACGCCGCCGAGCGCATCGGGCGCGGGCTGATGCTCTTGACCCTCGGCCTCGCCAAGAAGGTGCTGATCGGCGACCCGCTGTCGGAATACGCCAACCCGGTCTTCGCGGCCGCCGCGGCCGGCAAGGTCGTCAGCGTGATGGAAGCCTGGCAGGGGACTCTCGCCTTCACCTTCCAGATCTATTTCGACTTCTCCGGCTATACCGACATGGCGCTGGGCCTCGCCCTGCTCTTCGGCGTCGTGCTGCCGCAGAATTTCGAKGTGCCCTATCGCTCGGTCTCGATCCAGGATTTCTGGCGGCGCTGGCACATGACGCTCTCGCGCTTCCTGCGCGATTATCTTTATATCCCGCTCGGCGGCTCCCGATCCGGCCTGCCGACGCAGCTCTGGGCGCTCTTCGCCACCATGGCGCTCGGCGGCCTCTGGCACGGGGCCGGCCTCCACTTTGTCGCCTGGGGCGTCGCGCATGGGCTGGCGCTGATCGTCGCCCTGTTCTGGCGTCGCGCCGGGCTGCCGATGCCCGCCCCTCTCGGCTGGCTCCTGACCTTCCTCTTCGTGGTGCTGTGCTGGGTCCTGTTCCGCGCCACGAGCTTCGACGCGGCGGTGACCATCTACAAGGGGCTGTTCGGCCTCGCACCCATTGGAACCGGCCTCAAATGGCGCGCACTGCTGCCGGCCGCAGCCTTCGCCATCATCGGCCCGACAGCCTGGAGCCTCGTCCACAAGCTGCCGCCGGCGCGCTGGATCGCCGTGCTGAGCGGCCTCCTGTTCGTCATCATCCTGCTCAAGATCGGCGAAGACGCCAATTATGAGTTCATCTACTTCCAGTTCTGAGACCCCGGGCATGGCCGGGCGGACGCAATGGGAGCGCTTCACTGCGACGCTACTCGCTGCCGCGACGCTGTTCGCCGCCGTCTTCCTCGTGACGGCCTTCCTGCTCGACCCCTATGATACCGGCCGCTCACCGCTGAAGCTCAAGGAGGGCGTGCGCCCGCAGGGACCGCGCACCGCTCTGGCGAGCCGCGGCCGCGACCCGCAATTCACCGGCGCGATCTTCGGCAACTCGCATGTCCAGCTCCTCTCGCCGGAGCATCTAAAGGCGAAGACCGACATCCCGCTCGTCTCACTGGCGGCCCCCGCGACGCGCCCGAAGGAGATCATACTCACCATCGACTGGTTCCTGCGCCATCACCAGGCGACGCCCCCGCAGGCGATCGTCGTCGGCGTCGACGCGTTCTGGTGCACGCCGGACCCGGCGCTGCCGAACGACAAGTCCTTTCCGTTCTGGCTGCTCAGCCGCAGCCTGACAGCATATCTCGCCAAGCTGATGCGCTACGATTTGGTCGAGGAGATCCCGCGGCGGATCGCCTATCTGACTTCGTCCACGGCCGAGCGCGGCCGGCCCGACGGGTACTGGGACTATGAGGCAAGCTACCGTGCCCAGGGCTATGCGACCCGGCCCGATCTGCGCGAGAAACTCGAAACGCCGGCCGAGACCGGCGGCGGCAATGCCAGCGGCCCCTTCCCCGCTGCAGCCGCCCTCGAGGCGATGATGAAATCGGCCCCGCCCGAGACAAAGCTCATCCTCGTTCGGCCGCCGGTCTATGTCTCTGCTCTTCCCAAACCGGGCACGCCTGACGGCGCGGCCGAGGCCGCCTGCCTCAAGGCCTTCAGCGATTTCGCGGCCCGCAGGCCCCTCACCACCTTGCTGAACTGGCGCATCGACCGCCCTGAACTGCACGATTCGAATCTCTTCTTCGACCACACACATTACCGTCAGCCGATCGCCCGGCTGATTGAGGACGACATCGCCGCAGCGATCCGGGCGATGGATTGAGGCGGATTCAGCTGAAAAGCCGGCAGAATCCGCCTTTTGACCGACGTCAATCACGAAGCGGTTGAAGCTGTGTCGGAAGCGATTGTTCCGCTTGAAACGGATCGCTATAAGGGCGCGAAATCGGCTCACCCTCCCGCGGCAAAGCCGAAGGGCGCGTGAGCGGACAACGCAAGAGAGCGCGCCCATGTCGAAGCAGATCATCCTCGATGCGGACTACAAGCCGAGCGATGACGAGCCGTTCATGAACGACCGTCAACGCGAGTATTTCCGTGGCAAGCTCCTCGCCTGGAAGGACGAGATCCTGAAGGAGGCGAAGGAGACCCTCGTCGCCCTACAGAGCGAGAGCGAGAACCACCCCGACATCGCCGACCGGGCCTCCTCCGAGACCGACCGCGCCATCGAACTGCGCGCCCGGGACCGCCAGCGCAAGCTCATCGCCAAGATCGATTCGGCGATCGCCCGCATCGACGACGGCTCCTACGGCTATTGCGAGGAAACCGGCGAGCCGATCTCGCTGAAGCGCCTCGAAGCCCGCCCGATCGCCACGCTCTCGCTGGAAGCCCAAGAGCGCCACGAGCGCAACGAGCGGGTCTTCAGGGACGATTGAGTCGCGGCAGACAGTCTTCCGGCATTCTCTAAAAGGCCCCATGCCCACAGGCATGGGGCCTTTTGCGTCGGTAGCCGGGCATCGGAAACCCGATAGACTCACCCGCCGGAAAACATCGGATACCCGGACAGCGGTCAGTCGTGCCCGGGAAGCTGCTCCGGCGCTTGAACCGGGGCCAGCCTTCGGGCCGCGACGGAGCGCACGGCTTCCGTCAATCGGTCGAGCAGGCGCGCCGTCAGTCTCGTGCGCTGCCAGTAGAGTGTGACGGCGATCCGCCGGTAAGGCGGCAATTCGATTAGCCTTCCGGAATCGAGCAGGGGCAACGCGAGGGGCAAAGGCGCCATCGACCAGCCCARMCCSGCCAGCGTCATGTCCAGCATGCCYTGGGTCGACGGCGTCCAATGGATCGCGGATGAAATCTCCGTTCCCCAGGCCGCCCGCGCCCAGCGGGACTGCAACTCGTCCCGCCGGTCGAAGCGCAGCACCGGAGCGCGCCGAAGGCCGGCCGCATCGACGCCCGCATCGAAGAACCGGCCCAGGAAATCGGGGCTGGCGACGGCCACATATTCGATAACGCCCAATGGATAGATCCTGCAGCCGACAACGGGAGTGGGATCGGCTGTGACCGCGGCCAGAACTTCGCCGGCGCGGAGACGCTCGGCCGTATGGGCCTCATCCTCGAGGACGAGGTCGAGCAGAGCGCCGGTCTCCGCTGCGAATTGCGTGGCCACCGCGGGAAACCACGTGCTGACGCTGTCCGCATTCACGGCGACACGCACCGTATGAGGGCCGGTTTCCTGACCGGCCAATCCGGGCAGGTCATGGACGACTTCGCTTTCGAGCAATCGGACCTGCTCCATATGGGCGCACAGCTTGGCGCCGATCGCAGTGGGGCGGCAGGGCGTACCTCTCGTCAGCAGGATTGCCCCGACCCGCTCCTCCAGCCCTTTGACGCGCTGGGAGATCGCCGAAGGCGTGACACAGAGTGCCGCAGCCGCCTTCTCGAAACTGCCCTCGCGCACCACGGCGGCAAGGGCCGCGAGGGCGCTGGCCCTCGGGCTGGGAGGCGCGGCGTTCCTCAGCTGGTATGGCGCCTCGGCTCTCCGGCGGGCGGCCCATCCGTCAGCGCTCACTGTTGACCAGCAGGCCAGCATCAGCCTCGGCGCCGCCATCGCCGGAACCGCCGCCTTCACCTTCCTGAACCCCCATGTCTACATCGACACGGTGATGCTGATGGGTGCGGTCGGCGCGAGTCTCCCGCCGACGGAGCGTCTCCCCTTCATGGCTGGCGCCGTGATGGCCAGCTTTGCCTGGTTCGCGTCGCTGGGCTTTGGCGCCCGCTTCCTCGCCCCGCTGTTCTCCCGGCCTGGCGCATGGCGCGTCCTCGACCTCGCCATCGGCGTCATGATGCTGACGCTGGCAGCCAGTCTCGCCCGCGGCGCGCTCACGAATTGATGTCTGGGCTTGTTGGACCATCCGCAAAAAGCCCCGCGTCGGGAGGACGTGGGGCTTCTGGCCGCCTGCCTTTGAAGCTCGGGGAGCATGGTGGGCTGTCGGCGGCTCGGGAGGCCGCAGCGCCGTCCGCGCATCTAGCCGGAGATCCGTCTCGTCGCGGCTTCCGGGATGGACTTCAGCGTGAGGGCCCAGAAGGCCAGTGTCGCGAGACTGATCAGCGCGCCCGCGGCGCACACGCCGGGCCAGCCCGCATGGGCATAGATGACGGTCGAGGTTGAGGAACCGGCCGCGCTGCCGATCGAATAGAAGGTCATATACGCCGCCGTCAGGCGGTTCTGCGCATCGGGCCGCACGCGATAGATCATCGCCTGATTGGTGACATGGACAGCCTGAAGGCCGAAATCGATCACCAGAACCCCGGCGATCAGCCACAGGATCGAATGCTGAAGCTGGACCATCAGCAACCATGCCAGCAGCATCAGCGCGAGCGCGATCCCCGTTAGCCGTTGACCGTAGCCGCGATCGGTCCAGCGTCCCGCCCGTGTCGCCCCGAGCGCACCGGCGGCGCCCGCCAGGCCGAAAAGACCGATCTCCGTATGGGACAGCGAGAAGGGCGGCGCGCTCAGCGGCAGGACGAGCGGGGCCAGCAAGGTCGTGATGTTGGCGAAGATCAGCATGGCGATGACCCCACGGATGCGCAGGGTGGGCTCCGTGACGATCAGGGTGACGAGCGACGCGATCAGACGCCCATAGGACAAGCCGGCGGGCTTGCGCTCCTGCCGCGGCAGCACTCTCCAGAGCAGCAGCACGATCGCCATCGTGAGAGCCGCAGAGACGAAATAGACCGTTCGCCAGCCGGACAGGTCGGTGAGAGACCCGGCAACGGTTCGCGCCAGCAGGATGCCGAGGACGATCCCGCTCGTGACCACGCCGACGATATGGCCGCGTTCCGACGGGCGCGCCAGGCTCGCGGCATAGGCGACCAGAGCCTGCGTCACGACGGCCAGAAGGCCCACCGCCGCCATCGAGGCAAGCAGCATCGCAGCCGAATGCGAGACGCCGACACAGGCAAGAGCCAGCACGGACAGCAGGGACTGGCCGATGATCAGCTTGCGGCGATCGAGAAGATCCCCCAGCGGAACGAGCAGCAGCAGGCCGAGCCCATAACCCAACTGCGTTGCCCCGACGATCAGCCCGGCGACGCTGCGGGACAGATCGAGATCGTCGGCCATGACATCGAGCAGCGGATGCGCGAAATAGGCGTTGGCAACGGCTAGCCCGCTCGCCACCGCGAACAGCAAAATGGTGCGGCCATTCAGCGAAGGCATCTCGGGCGGCGCCTCCCCTGCGACCCGGTCCGCGGCCTGAACGGTCCCGTCCCCGTTTGAAGGACGAACGCTCTCCTTCGCGGCGCTGGGCAGCGCCGCGTCCTGATCCAAATCCATTGCAGACCTCAGATATCAGTTTTATGATGAAACCAAATTGGGCATAACGATATGAGTTTCATCATGCAACCAAAAAGAAGCGGATCGATCGCCCGCGGGTGGGGAACGGGCTGATGGTCGCTCGCAAGAGCCTGAAGGGGGATTATTGTCCCAGCGCGCGCTCCCTGGACGTGATCGGGGACTGGTGGTCGCTGCTGATCGTTCGCGATGCCTTCGACGGCATGACCCGCTTCAGCGAGTTTCAGAAAAGCCTCGGCATCGCCCGGAACATCCTGACCGATCGGCTGAAGACATTGGTCCAGAGCGGGATTCTCGACGCGGTTCCGCTGGGCGAGGGTGGAACGCGCGTGGAATATCGCCTGACCRCCATGGGCAAGGACCTATTCCCGGTCATGGTCGCGCTGCGCCAGTTCGGCGAGCGCCATCTCTTCGCGCCGGAGGAAAAGCATTCCCGCCTGGTCGAGCGCGAAACCGGCCAGCGCGTGAGCCTCGACGTGCGCACCGAGGACGGCCGCGCCATCGGGCCGGATCAGGCGGTGATCCTGAAGATCGAGGACGACTGACATGGAAAAGCCCCGCGCCGGGAGGACGCGGGGCTTCTGGCCGCCTGCCTTTGAAGCTTGGGGAGCGTGGCGGGCGGCCGGGGCTGTCGGCGGCTCGGGAGGAACCACCGGCCGAACCGGAGCGGAGACAAGGGGGAGCGTTCCGCGCCGGCCGGATTTCGGAAGATCGGCGCGGCTCAGAAGGGCAGCAGGATATCCATCACCTGCTGGCCGTAGCGCGGCTGCTGGACATCGGTGATCTGGCCGCGGCCGCCATAGGCGATGCGGGCCTGGGCGATCTTGGTCGAATCGATGGTGTTGTCCGACTCGATGTCCTCCGGCCGGATGACGCCGGCGACGATCAGCTCGCGCACCTCGAAATTGACGCGGATCTCCTGCTTGCCCTCGATCACCAAGTTGCCATTCGGCAGGTTCTGGGTGACCACCGCCGCGACATTGGTCGCCAGCGTCTCGGAGCGGTTGATCGAGCCCGCGCCCTGGCTGGACGAGTCCGAATCGAGCTTGAGCAGCGAGTCGGCCTTGGCGCCGTCCGGCAGGAACTTGTCGAGCTTGTTCTCGAAGCCGAAGGTGTTGGCCGCCCCGAAATCCTCGCCGTTCTTGCGCGAGCGCTGGGTCGTGTTGTTGAGCTGGGCCTTGTCGGTGACCTTGACCTTGACGGTGACGAGGTCGCCGACATTGCGGGCGCGCTGATCCTTGAAGAAGGCGCGCGAGCCGGTGCGCCAGAGCGAATTCGGTGCGAAGGAGGCGTGCTCCATCGCCGGCATCGGCATCTGGACGGGCTTGTAGCCCTTCGCCGCGGTCGGGTCCTCGACAGGCGAGAGTGTCGGGGCCTGCCCGACATTGGCGAGCCGGTCGCCGACGCCGCAGGCCCCGAGCGAGGCGGTCAGCAGCAAAAGGCCGGAGAGCTTGAGGATGCGGTTCGGGATCATGACGCTTTCCACGACGATACTCACTGGGCGCTGGCGATGCGGCCGATGGCCGGCTTGACCGAGACGCGGCCGGGGCCGGTGATGGTGCCCTGCAGCGTGCGCTTGGACTGGGGATTGGTGACGGAGACGACATCGCCCATCGCGCCGGAATCGTTCGTCCGGCCGCGCATGGTGATGAGCAGGCCCGGCCCCTCATAGACGATGGTGACGAGTTCGCCCTTGGCGACGATCTCCTCGCGCTGGACGTCGCCAGTGCGCAGCGGCACGCCGGCGAGCAGCGCCCGGCGCGCCACCTTGTCGATGGCGGCGCGGGAATCGCCGATCAGCTCGCTGCCCTGGCCGTCACGTGGGCGCCGCTCGACGATGACATCGTCCCGGCCGAGCGTCTCGCCGCGCGCGATCGCACGCTTGGGCACCACCACCTCGACCGTCTCGACGAGCTGGCCCAGGATGCGCAGCGGCTTCAGCCGCATGGCGGCGCTGCCGGGCACGGTGAGCCGCGCCTGGAGGCGCCGGCTGCGGGCATCGAAGGAGAGGTCGGACACGGCGATCTCGCCGGTCAGCTCCGGCTCGATCGCCACGGGCGGCACGCCACCGTCGATCGCGAGCGCGAACATGCGGGCATCGACGCCGAAGCGCTCCTGCAGCCCGGCCTTCACCGCCGCTTCGATCTCGTTGGCGCCGATCCGCCGGGCGGCGCGGGTCACCACAACCTGAGCGAAACCCTGGCTCTCCAGCTCCGCCGCGTCCCGGATCACGCCCGCAGCACGGGCCGCCTCGACGATGCGGCCGACCTGGATCGTGCCGGTCTCGCCGAGCGCCGGCGCCCGGAAGGCGGCCATGCCGGCGAGATCGCCGGAAAGCCCCGAGATCAGGTCGCCATAGGTGACGAGGTCTCGAACGAGATTGAGCTCCGGCCGCAGGACGAGCCTGTGCGTGGGAACAGCTGCAACGGCCGGGGCCGGGGCAGCTTGCGTCGCGGCCGCCGAAGCGATGGCGACCGGAGCGGTCCCGCTCCGTGCGCGAGGCTGCTGCGCCAGCGCCGTGCCGGCGTCGAAGGCCGCGGCGGCGAGCAGCAATCCTGTGAGGGTGAGGCGGATCATGGTGCTGGCCCTCCCGATCAACCGCGGAACATCTGCGTCGTCGCCGACATCATCTGGTCGGCGGCGGTGATGACCTTGGAATTCATCTCGTAGGCGCGCTGGGCCGCGATCAGCGAGGAGAGCTCCGTGACCGCCTGAACATTCCCTTCTTCGAGATAGTTCTGCTGCAGCGTGCCGAAGCCCTCCCCGCCGCCGAAGCCGTCGATCGGCTGGCCGGAGGYGGCCGTCTCGACGAACAAGTTGTCGCCGATCGATTCGAGACCGACCTTGTTCACGAAGCGGGTGAGCTGGATCTGGCCGAGCTGCTGCGGCGCGGTCTGGCCCGGAATCGTCGCCTCGACGATGCCCTGGGCGTTGATGTTCACCGAGGCGGCGTTGTTCGGCACGGTGATGCCGGGCTCGACCAGGTAGCCGTCGCGGGTGACGAGCTGGCCCTGCGCATCGAGATCGAAGGAGCCGTCGCGCGAATAGGTCGTCCGCCCGTCGGGCATGCGGATTTTGAAGAAGCCCTCGCCACGCAGCGCCAGATCATAGGGCTTCTCGGTCGGGCTGATGTTGCCCTGCGTCATGACGCGGCCGGTCGAAACCGTCTTGACGCCCGAGCCGATGAAGGTGCCGGCCGGAACCTGCGTGTTCTGGTCCGAGCTGGCCGAGCCGGCGCGGCGGAAATTCTCGTAGAGCAGATCCTGGAAGTGAATCTGCTGGCGCTTGTAGCCGGTGGTCCGGACGTTGGCGATGTTGTTGGAGATGACCTGGACGTTCATCTCCTGGGCCATCATGCCCGTGGCGGCTGTCTGCATGGCGCGCATGGGAGGGGTTCCTTTCCGGCTCAGGCCTGCTGGTCAGCCAGGCGCGAGATCGCCTTGCTGCGCAGGTCGTCGGAGCGGCTGATCATGTTCGCGACGTTCTGGTAGGCGCGCTGCACCTCCATCAGCCGGGTGAGTTCGGTGACGGCCTTGACGTTCGAGCGCTCGATCGAGCCGGGCTCCAGACGCGTGCCTGCCGGGACGGCCTGCGGCGGCGTCGGCGAGGAGAACAGGTTCGTCCCCTCGCTCACCAGCGCAGTCGGATTGGCGAAGCGAACCTGCCGGAGCTTGCCGCGCGTGCCCTGGTCGCTCGTCACCGTGCCGTCGGCGGCGATGCGCATGTCGAATTCGGTGTTGCCGAAGGTGATCGGCCCCGCCTCCCCCATCACGGTCTGGCCGGACTGCGTCACGAGCTGGCCCTGGCGATTGATCGTCAGCGAGCCGGCGCGGGTGTAGCGCTCGCCGCCGGCCGTCTGCACGACCAGGAAGTTGTCGCCCTTCAGCGCGACATCGAGCGGGTTGCCGGTGAACTCGGTCGCACCCTGCGAAAGGTCGAGCGGCGTGCCCTTGTCGATGACATAGGACAGCGCCTGGTCGGCCGGCTTGAAGGCCTCGGCCTTGGCTTTCGGCATGACGAATTCGCTGAAGCGCGCGCTGCGCGCCTTGAATCCGCTCGTGCCGACATTCGACATGTTGTTGGCGATGACGTCCAGCTCCCGCGACAGGGCGACCTGGCGCGAAAGGCCGATGAGAGAGGCGTTCTCCACGGCTTAACTCCCGATATGTCCCGCGGCGACCTCGACGCTCCCCAGCGCAGTCGCCACACCGGACACTCGGCAAGCGCCGTGCCAGCATGGTTAACTCAAGCAAGATATTGATTTAAAACGGTTTTCTTAGTGCCAGATCAATGCCGACACCCGGCACAACCGTTCGCAACGGCAAGAATGGCCCGGCAAAATCTGCCGCCCTTAACGGGACGTTAACCGTGATTGGAGATGGTGCGGGAGAGGTCGGCAGGACGCCGGCCGGACGGCCCGGGGCTGAAGCAGATGGCGAAGAAAGCCAAGACCGAAGACGAAGGCGCCTCCGGCCAGGAAGCGGCGAAAGGCGGCAAGAAGAAGCTCGTCATCGTCATTGCCGCCGTCGCCTTGCTGGCCGCCGCCGGCGGTGGAGGCTACTGGTTCCTGTTCAAGCGGCCCTCGGCAGAGCAGGCCGCAGAGGCCGCCGCCAAGGTCAAGAAGCCCGCCACCTTCCTCGAAATGAAGGACATGATGATCGGCATGTCGAATGGCGGCCAGCAGGACCGTCAGCCGATCATGAAGATTAAGGTCGTGCTCGAGATCGGCGATGCCAAGGTCTCCGAGGAGGTCAAGCCGCTGCTGCCGCGTGTCGAGGACGCCTTCCAGATCTTCATGCGCGAATTGCGCCCCTCCGACCTCGATGGCTCGGCCGGGATGTATCGGCTGAAGGAGGAGCTCCTGCGCCGGGTCAACATGACGGTCTACCCCGCCAAGGTGGACGCCGTTTTGTTCAAGGAATTGCTGGTGCAATGAGCGCCTCCAATCGCCCCGACGACCGCAACGAAGTGACGGCATCCCGATGAGCCTCGAACGCGACAATCCGGATAAGCCCCGCGACCAGCCGCTGACGCCCGAGACGATGGCGGCAGAGTGGTCGACGATGCCCGCCACCTTCGAGGAGGATGGCGAGCAGGAAGGCGGCACCGACCGCCTGATGTCGCAGGACGAAATCGACACGATGCTCGGTTTCTCCAGCGCCGAGGACAGCGCCTCGCGCAACGGCATCCAGGCGATCGTCGATTCCGGTTCGGTCGCCTATGARCGCCTGCCGATGCTCGAGATCATCTTCGAGCGTCTCGTGCGCCTGCTCTCGACCAGCCTGCGCAACTTCTTCACCGACAATGTCGAGGTGACGCTGGAGAGCATCCGCTCGGTGCGCTTCGGCGACTACGTCAACTCGATCTCGCAGCCGGCGCTGCTCTCGGTGTTCAAGGCCGAGGAATGGGATAATTTCGGCCTCGTCACCATCGAGACCGCCCTCACCTATTCGGTGCTGGACACGATGTTCGGCGGCAAGCGCGGCCAGCCCGCCCCGCGCGTCGACGGCCGCCCCTTCACCTCGATCGAGATCCAGCTGATCCGCCGCGTCATCCAGCTCGTGCTCGGCGACGCCGAGGCCGCCTTCAAGCCGCTCTCGCCGGTGACCTTCACCATCGACCGGGTCGAGTCGAACCCGCGCTTCGTCTCGATCTCGCGSCCGGCCAATGCCGCGATCCGCGTCGAGCTCAAATTCGACATGGAAGGCCGGGGCGGCTCGCTGCACATCCTCCTGCCCTATGCGACCATCGAGCCGATCCGTGAATTGCTGCTCGAAAGCTTCATGGGTGAGAAGCTTGGGCGCGATCCGATCTGGGAAAACCACCTCGCCACCGAGGTCTGGCAGGCCGATGTCGACGTCACCTGCGTGCTGCACGAAACCCGGATGCCGCTGAAGCGCGTGATGCAGCTCGAGATCGGCGACACGCTGATGTTCGACGCCCGCCCGGACTCGGCCGTGTCGCTGCGCTGCGGCGACTTCATGGTGACCGAGGGGCGCGTCGGCCGGGTCGACGGCAAGATCGCCGTGCAGGTCACGAGCCCGCTGCGGCGCTCCAAGACCACGCTCGCCGCCTTCGACAGTCTCGCCAGCCATCTCGGCGCCACCAACTGAGCAGGACAGCCATGACGATCAACCTCATCGCCGATGCGCTCGTCGCCAGCCTGCTCGTCGCCACCATCATCACCTGCTACATCCTGGCCAAGCGCATCGAGCGGCTGAAGGCGGACGAGGCCGGGATGCGCCAGACCGTCGGCGCGCTCGTCACCGCGACCGACAATGCCGAACGCGCCATCGCCGGCCTCAAGAACACACTGGGCGACTGCGACCGCACGCTGGAGGAGCGCCTGCGCACCGCCGAGCGCTACGCCGCCGAYCTCGCSGCSCAGGTCGAGGCCGGCCAGGCCGTGATGGAGCGCATCGGCCAGATCGTCAGCGCCGCCGCCCTCGTCGCAAAGCCGGCAGCCGAAGCGCAGCCGCCCGCCCCGGTCGAGCCCACCCCGCTCTCCCGCCTCGAAAGCGCGGCGCAGTCCGCCGCCGCGATCCGCGCCCGCGCCGCCCGTCGCCTCGAGGGCCAGGCTGCGTGATCGAACGCCCCCGCCTCCTGCCGGCAGTCATCCTCGGCGCCATGGGTCTCCTGGCGCTGAAGCTGCTCGCCTGGACGGCGGAGCCCTATCGGGGCACGATCCCGGCAAGCCCCCCGGCCTTCGCCGCCTCCGCCAAGGCGAAGCCCGAACCGGAAGTCCGGGGGCTCGCCAAGGGCGTCGCCCGGGCCCACGCTCCCGATATCTTCGACCCGGAGACGACGGGCTCGGTGCCCGCCCCCGATCCGAAGAAGGACAAGGAGAAGGCGGAAGCCGACGCCAAGGCTGAAGCCGCTCGCGCCGCGAACCCCAACAACAAGGCCGGCATCATTAACGGCACGGCGCAGCCCGTCTCGCCAGCCGAAAAGGCGCTGCTGGAACGCCTCGGCGAGCGCCGCGAGGAGCTCGACGGCCGCATGCGCGAGCTGGAGATGCGCGAGCGCCTGCTCGACACCGCCGAGAAGAAGCTCGACGGCCGCGTCGGCGACCTCAAGACCCTGGAAGAGAAGAACAGCCCGGCTGCCAGGGCCGCCGTCGAGGAATCCAAGGCGATCAAGAACCTCGTCATCATGTACGAGGCGATGAAGCCCAAGGACGCCGCCCGCGTCTTCGATCGGCTGAGCCTCGACGTGCTCGTGCCGGTGGTGCAGCAGATGAACCCGCGCAAGATGTCGGAAGTGCTCGCCGCCATGGCTCCCGAGCGGGCGGAGAAGCTCACCATCGCGCTGGCGACGAGCGGCCGCGGCCCGGCGCTCGACCGCGTCGCGAGCGAGGCCGCCCTGCCGGGCAACGAACTCCCGGCGATCGCGCCGGCCTCGCGCTAGGGCATCGGCTCGAAAAAGGGCATGCGGCTTTCGGGAAAAGCCGATGCCAAGACAACGAGCCAAGGCATCGGATCGAACACGAGACCGACCCAATGCCCTAGCCCCTGTACCCCGCCCCATCACGGTCAAGATTCATTCAGGAGCCGTTCAACCGGAGAGGCGCGAATTTCTGTCATCCGACAGCCGACCCGGCGACTGCCAGGAACCGATTATCCGGGTTATTGACGGACGACCTCCATGAAGCTGGCCCGCTACCTACTCCCGCTCGCCATGCTCGCCATGACGACGAGCTATGGATTGGCGCAGACCGCCACCCCGGCCCCCTCCGCCCCGGCGAAGCCTGCCGTCACCGCGCCGGCTCCGGCCGCTCCCGCCAAGACGGCCACGACGGGCGCCAAGACCACGGTGAGCGCCGCCGACAAGGCTGCCAAGTCGAAGGAATGCTCGACCCAGGCCGATCAGAAGGGGCTCCACGGCAAGGCGCGCAAGCGCTTCCGCGACGACTGCAAGCGGCATTGATGCCGGCAAGCCGGGGCGCCGCGTTAAGCAGCCATTATGCTTGACGCAGTAACCTGCGCGCAGGTCGGCGCATCCCCCGGGATGCGAGTCCGGCCTGCCGCGTTGGGTCGAGTCTCCGGTTTTGCGTCTGTCGCGTTCCCTCGCTTTCGGTATCGGGCTGACCGCGCTTGCGCTTGCGGCCGGTCTGAATGCGCCTGCTCTTGCTGCCAGCGCCACGCTGCGCGGCGAGGCGATGCCGGCCGGCTTCGGCCGCCTTTCGCTCGCCTTCGACCAGCCGACGCAGACGCGCGTGCGCGTCGCCAACGGGGTGCTGATCGTCGCCTTCGGCGATCCTGTCACGGTCGATGTCGCGAAGGTCGCGCGCGAATTGCCGAACTATGTCTCGATCGCCCGCATCGATCCGGACGGGCGCGGCATGCGCTTCGCGCTGACGCAGCCCTATAAGGCCAATCTGATCGAGGCCGGCGACAAGGCCTTCATCGACCTCCTGCCGCAGAACTGGACCGGCCTGCTACCCGGCCCGCCGCCCGAGGTGATCGCGGAATTGACCCAGCGCCTGCGCCTGGCCGAGGCGAGGGCCAGGGAGGCGAGCCGACAGCCTCCGGCGCCCGCGGCCATGCTGTCGATGCGCAGCGCGAGCCTGCCGACGCTGGAGCGCCTGATCTTCAAGGCGCCCGCCGGCACGGCGATGGCGTCCGACCTCTCCGACGGCAAGCTCAAGCTCACCTTCGACCGGGCGATGAACGCTGACGAGGCCGCCCTTCGCACCGCCCTGCCAGAAGGCATCGCGCTGGCCGCGCTCGACGCCGGCAAGGAGCGGCTCAGCCTGACGCTCGCCTTGCCGCCGGACTGGCAGGCGCGCAGCTTCGACGACGAGACCGGGCTGGTCGTCGACCTGCTCAGGCCAGCCAAGCCTTCGGCGCTCTCGCTTGCGTCCCTGCAAACGCTGCCCGAGCCCGCAGCCACCCCCGTCGCCGCCTCGCCCGTGTCGGCGCAACCGACCGAGGCCACGGCCGCGGGCGGCTCCGTTCCCGCCCCGGAAGCCAGGCTAGCCCCGGGTGCGACACCATCTGCCGCAGCGCCGGCTGCGCCCGAGCCCGCCCCGTCCAAGGTCGCGATCGTCGCGGCCGAGAAGCGCCTCGACTTCCGCTTTCCCCGCCCCACCGGTGCCGCCGCCTTCCTCGACTCCGGCACGATGACGCTGGTTTTCGACACGCGCGACACCATTGACCCCGCCGATTTGACCGGGCGTTTGCCGCAGCAGATCGAGGACAGCACGGTCAGCCGCGAGGGCAAGGCCACGCTCGTCAGGCTGCGCCTCGCCGGCCAGCCGCTCGCCCGCTTCTTCGCCGACGGCAACGGCTGGTCGCTCGACCTCGCTGAGGAGGGCGGCGGGCCTGCCGCGGCGATCGAGCCACGGCGCGGCGTCGACGAGCGCGGCCAGACGATCCTCGCCGTGCCGATGCCCGGCCTGACCGGCGTGCACTGGCTGGAATCCGGACCTGCGGGACTGCCCGTCGCCGTCGCCACCACGCTGGGCCCGACCCGACTGACGCCGAAGCCCTACCGCTTCGTCGAGTTCGGCCTTTTGCCCACCGCGCAGGGCCTCGCCGTCCAGCCGCGCTCGGACGACATCGTCACACGTGCCGGCACCAACGAGGTCCGTATCGGCCGTGCCGGAGGGCTCACCGTCTCGCTCGACCTCTCCGGCCAGGACGGGACCCAGGCTGCCGCCCAGTCGGACCAGCCGCCGCCGGCGCCTCCCCTCCTCGACCCCGAGCGCTGGGCCAAACTGCGCCTCGGCTCGCCGCAGGAGCAGGCCCGGGCCCTAATCCAGGATGCGGCGGGCGCATCGCGGAGCCACAAATCGGAAGCAAGGCTGGCGCTCGCCCGCTTCTACCTGGCAAATCACCTCGCCCCCGAGGCCCTCGGCCCGCTCGATGCGCTGATGCGAGACGATCAGCCGATGCGCGCGAATCGCGAAGCGCTCTTCCTCAAGGGCGTCGCGGCGGCGCAGATGCACCGCAACCCGGAAGCGCTCGCCGCCTTCGAGGCGGCGCCGATCAAGGACGATGCGGAAGCCTCCCTCTGGCGCGCCCTGATCGAGCAGCGCCTCAATCGCAATGCCCAGGCCCTTGCCGGTTTCCGTCGCGGCGAAGCGTTTCTCGAGCGCTACCCGGCAGACCTTCAGGGAGAATTCCGCGAGGCAATGACGCGTGCCGCCCTCGCGACGCAGGACATGGGCATGGCCGAGCGGCAGGTCCAGGCCCTCGCCGACATGCCGCGCGACAACTTCGATCAGGAGAAGCTGGCTCTGCTGCAGGCGATGCTCGACGACGCCAGCGGGCGCGCGGACATCGCGATGAACGGCTACCGGCCCCTGTTCGAGGCCACGAGCCGCCCCGTCGCGGCGGAGGCGCAACTGCGCGCGGTGAAACTCGCCGACACCGACAAGCGCAGCGACCTGAAGGTCGACGAGGCCGTCGCCCGGCTCGAAACCGTCTCGGTGGTCTGGCGTGGCGGCCGCGTCGAGATCGAGGCGCTGGCCGAGCTCAACCGGCTCTACACCGACCAGAAGCGCTGGCGGGACGCTTTCCTGATCGCTCGCCGCGCCAACGAGAATTTCCCCGACGATCCGCTGACCCGGCGGATGCATGACGAGACGGCACAGCGCTTCGCCGAGCTCTTCGCCGATGGCGGCGCCGACAAGCTGCCGCGCATCGACGCGCTCGCCCTCTTCTACGATTTCAAGGAGTTCCTGCCGATCGGCCGGCGCGGCGACGAGATCACCCGCCTGCTCGCCGACAGGTTGGTGGAGCTCGACCTGCTCGACCAGGCGGCCGAGATCCTGAAATACCAGATGGACCGACGCCTGACGGGGGCGGCACGCTCGACGGTCGCCGCGCGCCTCGCCATGATCGACCTGATGAACGGCAAGCCCGCCGATGCGGTGCGCGCCCTCAACGCGACGCGCCTCGTCGAATTGCCGGCCGATGTCAGGCGCGCCCGCCTGCTGCTGGAAAGCAAGGCCCTGTCCGACCTCTCGCGCACCGACCAGGCCTTCGAGATGCTCGAGAGCGAGCGCGGCCCGGAAGTCGACCGGCTGCGTGCGGATATCTATTGGACCGGCCGGCGCTGGCGCGAGGCGGGCGAGGCCTATGAGCGCATCCTCGACGAGAGCTGGCGCGGTGACAGCCCGCTCACCGACAGCCAGCGCGCCGACGTGATGCGCGCCGGCATCTCCTATGTGATGGCGAACGAAGCGCTCTCGCTCGACCGGCTGCGCAGCAAATTCGCGCCGAAGATGGCCCAGAGCGCCGATGCCCGCACCTTCGCCTTCATGACCGGGGCGAACCGGAACAAGGCGGCCGACATCCGCGAGCTGGCGCGCGCCGCCGCCAGCGCCGACACGATCTCGGAGTTCCTCAAGGCCTATCGCGAGCGCTACCCGGCCTATTCCGCGGCGATGCGCAAGCCGCAACCGCCGGGCGCGGCCGGGCCAGCTCCGGTCTCCCAGGGCGCGGCGGCCGACGGCGCCCCGCAGTCGAACGGTTGAGAGACCTCCGTTCCGTCATTCCGGATCGGCGCGGCTTCGCCGCTTGTCCGGAATGACGACTTTCGGCTGACGACGTCGGCCTCCGGCACCGAACGAACCTCAGCCCGGCCCGGAATTGGTATCCTCGCCTCGCGCCTTCGCCCGCAGCACGAATTGCAGGTTGCGGAGATAGACGAAGACGCCGAAGCCCTGGCCGACGATGAAGACCGGATCGCGTCGGTAGAGCGCGTAGACCAGCAGCAATGCTCCGCCGCCGATCGAGAACCACCAGAAGGTCATCGGCACGACCGAGCGCTTCGCCTTCTCGCTCGCCAGCCACTGCACGACGAAGCGCATGGTGAAGAGTCCCTGCGCCACCACGCCGAGCAGCACCCACCAGTCGATGTTGTTGACGAAGACGTCGTGGAAATAGTTTCCGACGGCCTGTTGCAGGTCGATCAGCATCAGAGGGTCTCCGCGACGATCTGCGGCACGCGCTTGCGCCGGCGGATCAGCCACCAGACACCGGCAAGGTCGAGGATGCCGACCCAGAGCCGGTCGAAGAAGCCGTAATTCGAGACGCCGGTGAGCCGCGGCCGGTCGCGCACATCGACATGCACCACCCCGTAGCCCTCCCGCACCATCAGCGCCGGCATGAAGCGATGCAGCGCATCGAAATAGGGCAGCGCCAGATAGGCCTCGCGCCGGAAGCATTTCAGCCCGCAGCCGGTATCGCGCGTGCCGTCCCTGAGCACGCGCACGCGCACGGTGTTGGCGATGCGCGATTGCAGTTTCTTGAAGCCGGTGTCCTTGCGGCCGACGCGCTGCCCTTGCACCAGCCCGGCCGCCAGCCCGGCCTTCTGAAGGGCCTCGACCATCTCCGGCAGGAAAACGGGATCGTTCTGGCCGTCGCCGTCGAGCGTCGCGACGATGGCCGAGCGGGCATGGCGCACGCCGCTGCGCACCGYCGCGCTCTGCCCGCAGGATTGCGCATGGGTGACGACGCGCAGCCAGGGCTTGGCCGCCGCCAGCGCCGCCAGCGCCGCGGCCGTCCCGTCCGTGGAGCCGTCATTGACGTAGACGACCTCGAAGGGGCCGATCGCGGCGCAGGCCTTCTCGATGTCGGCGACGAGCGGCGCGATGTTGCCCTCTTCATTGCGCACGGGCACGACGACGCTGAGCAAGGGCTGAGGGGAAGGGACTTCGGTCAAAACGGCTTCATCCGGGACATGGCTGGCACTGCTCTAGAGCAAGATGCGGCTGTGTGTGAACCACTTTTGCGTTCTGGACGGCACTGTGGACATTCCACCCCTCACCCTGAGGAGCGATGACAGGGAGCATCCTGGAGGATGTTTCGGGACGCTCGGGAGCCATCCGAAGCATCCTTCAAGACGTCATTCCGGGCGGAATGGCGTCCCGGGACGAGGGCCTTTCTCATGTCCATCTGGTTCCGGGGCCGATGGTCAGCCCGGCTCCTTGGCGAAGACGGCGATCGAAAGCTTGCGCCCGCCATTCAGGTTGAACCCCTCGATCGTCGTCAGCAGGCGCGGTTTCACCGGCGAAGCAGCCAGCGCCGCGTCGAATTCGCCGGCGAAGCGGCTCTCGACGAAGGCCACGCGGCATCCGGGCTGATCGAGGAAGGCGGCGGCCTGCGTCCCGCCCGCCGCCATGGCAAGATCGGTACCGGTCAGGAAGACGAGACTCGGCTCGCGATAACCCAGCGTGATCACGGCCGGATCGGCGCAGCCCGCCGCCTTCGCCGCCTGTGCCAGCCGCGGCGAGAGCTTGAGCGAGCGCAGGCTCTCGATGGCGAAGGGATAGATCGCGACGGTCAGGAACAGGCTCGCCAGCACGCAGCGCCAGAGCGCGCCCTCGAATTCGAGCCGCCGGAACGCTGCGACGACGCTCACCCCGACCGCCAGGACGAGYGCGAAGAACGGCAGCGCCAGCCAGGGGACCGCATGATCCAGCGTCCAGTTGCCGAAGATCACCACGGCCATCAGGGCGAGCGGCACGGTCACGACGAGCGTCGCCGTCGCCACCGCCCCGCGCCGGTGACGAGCGATACCACCATTGACGACAGCCAGCAGCAGCAAGGCCGTGATCGCCGGATAGAGCGGCAGCACGTAATGCGGCAGCTTGGTCGGCACCGCCTCGAAGACGATCCAGGACGGCAGGATCCAAGCGATCAGGAACAGGATCTGCGGCTCCTTGCGCCGAACCCAGGCGAAGGGCACCGCCATGGCGGCGAAGGCCGCTGCCGGCCAGTAGGTCGCGAAGAAGAAGAGGAGATAGAGCCCCGGCGGCCCCCAATGCTTCTCCTGCCCCTCGGCGACCTTGCCGAGCATGTCCTGCCCGACGCTCTCGGCGAAGAAGCTGCCGCCGGTCTTGACCATGATCGCGACGAACCAGGGCAGCGCGACGATCAGGCAGAGCAGCAGCCCCGGCCCGAAGCGCAGCGGCTTCAGCCAGCGGAAGGAGCGCTGGCTCGCGCTCAGCACGAGGATGGCGAGGCCCCAGACCATCGGTACGATGGGTCCCTTGATCAGCAGGCCGATGGCGGTGGCGCCCCAGAACACCAGCCAGTTGCGCCGGCTCGGCACGAAGGCGAGCGAGCGTGTCCAGTCCAGCCATGTGCGGGCGAGCGCGCCCATGCTGGCGACGGCACAGGCGGCAAGCACGGCATCGGTCTTGGCGATACGCGCCTCGACGCCGAGCAGCACCGCCGTCGCCATCAGAGCTGCGCCCAGAAGCGCAAGCGGCGGCGACAGGAAGGCCAGCAGCGCCCAATAGGTCAGGAGCACGGTCGCCGTCGCGCCGATCAGCGAAGGAAGGCGATAAAGCCAGATCTGCGTGCGTGCCTCGGGCACACCGAGCGCGGCGCCGGCCTTCACCGCCGCGCTTTGCAGCCAGTAGATGCCGACGGGCTTCTTGTGCCGCGCCTCCTCCTGGAAGCGGATATCGACGAAATCGCCCGTCTCCAGCATCTGCTTGCTGGCCTGCGCGAAGCGCGGCTCGTCGCGGTCGATCGGCTGAAGCGTGCTGAAGCCCGGCAGAAAGGCGCAAAGCGAGAGCAGCAGCAGGAAGGCACAGGCGCGCGCGTGGCTGGCCGAGACGAAAGCCGTGAGCCGGTCGATCGCGGGCGTGAGTGAAAACATCATCCATCCTCGCGACGCCGAGGCCGCGCTTTTGCCGAGAGAGCCGGTCTAGCCGAAGAGCCGCTCCCGATGAAGCGCCTTTCGGGCGCGATCAAGGCAGCGCGCCTGGCCCGAGCGCAGATGCCTGGCGCTGAGCCGGGCGCCTGCCAGACCCGCCCGCCGCGTTCGAGGGCTCGGCCCAATCCGCAACCGGGCGCTGGCTTCAAAATTGCGCGGCCGTCGGCAGCTATGCCTATGCCGGCCCGATTTGAAACAGTTTGTACCGCATGGGGCCATCATGTCGTTGAAGCACGACCAAAAACAGTTCGTCTCTAACTATGACGAGTGCACCGTTCTTCTGTTGAGCGCGTTTTTCTGCGTGACCGGGCAAACGGCAGCAGACAACCACTTGCGAAAGGCCATCGAAGGCCTGCTGGTCGACCTGACCGAAGCCGAAAAGGAAAGAGCCCTTTCGAACATCGTACAGTTCGATCCGCGACACCCGCGCGGTCGCTGATCACTGGTGAGGCTGGAGCGTTCCGGGAACGATGCGCCGCACCCATCGGCGCGGCTCTAAGTCAGAACGAATAGCGGCATGCCTGTCAGAACGCCTCGAAGAACAAAGAGGAATTCCGCTATGAAACGATGGCGAGCCCGGCAGGATTCGAACCTGCGACCAGCAGCTTAGAAGGCTGCTGCTCTATCCATCTGAGCTACGGGCCCGTAACCGGTTCTATCCTCGCCTCGACGCTTCAGTGCGTCCACTGGCCGATGCGCGAGAACTTGAAATTGTCCGAATAGGAGATCGAGCGGCGCACCGGCTCATGCGGCTGCTCGACGCGATAGGGGATGCCGTTGCGCGTCGCATAGGCGACCGCCTCGGCCTCGCTGTCGAACCAGAGCTTGAGCTGGCTCTTCATGTCGGAGGAGGAGGTCCAGCCCATCAGGGGCTCGATCTGGCGGGCGCTTTCCGGCTCGTATTCGAGCAGCCAGCGCTCGGTCTTKGCCGTGCCGGACTGCATGGCMKTGCGGGCKGGGCGRTARATGCGTGCGGTCATGAAAGCGCTCTGCCGTCACAAAATCCCATGCAGCCCGAAAGCCAGGCTGCGGCGTGACGTTTCCAGTGGTCGGGGCACCAGGATTCGAACCTGGGACCCTCTGCTCCCAAAGCAGATGCGCTACCGGGCTGCGCTATACCCCGACGGCACTCGAAACGTTGCGGTTCGCTATCACGCCATGGGCCGAACCCGYAAGCCAAAGCGAAGCGGTCTCGCCCCCACAGGACGCCGCCCGTCGCCGTTCAGCGCTTGAACAGCGCGTGCTCGACCTTGTCGCCCGGCTTGATGCCGAGCTGCCGGCTGACACCGCCGTTGATTTCCAGCACCGACAGCACCGGCTCACCGGACGGAATCGTCCGCGTCGACAGCGGCTCGGTGTTCTCCGCGATGCGAGCGATCGTGCCATCGGCCCGGATGAACAGCATGTCGAGCGGAATATAAGTATTCTGCATCCACATCGCCACCGGCTCGCTGCCTCCGAAGTCGAACAGCATGCCCCGGTCCGGCGGCAGGTAGTTGCGATACATCAGGCCCTTGGCGCGCTGGTCCGGCGTGCGCATCACCTCGACATGGAAGGCGTGCCGCGTGCCGCCGCTCACGATCGTCAGCGCTTCGAGCCCTGGCGCCTCCCCTGCGGCCGGCTGGGCCTGTGCCCTCGCCCCCAGGGGAGCGAGCGCGGCGAGGAAAAGCGCGATTGCGGCGAAAGCGGTCCGGAGGGCATGCATCGCTTCTGAACTCCATGGCGATCGTCGCCGGACTCCGAGCTAGAAGGCGGCGATGGCGAATCTTCGGCAGAAGGCAGCTTTCCGCCGTCTCAGGTCAAGAATTCCGTCATGATCATTCGCTCCTATGACGCCCTCGAGCGAAGGACGGCTTTCTTTCGCCGCTCGGTTGCGGCAGTTTCGCCCGGCACTGAACAGGAGAATATCATGACCGCTGCGCGCCTTCGCCGGCCAACGCATCTCGGGAACACGGCTCTCGCGGCTGTTTTCGTCGCGTTTTCCGCTCCTGCCTGGGCCGCGGATTTCCAGGTCGACAACGTCCGCATCGATCTGGGCCGGCTCGTCATCAGCATCCCGAAGGTCGCCGTCAAAGGCTCGAATCTCGAGAAGGACGCCTTCCTCGCGCTTTTCGCCAGCGGTGCGAACGAGCCCGCCTCGACCCGAATCGCGAAGCTGACCGCAACCGAGATCAGCGCGCCCGAGCTCACCATGGAGCAGGCGTTCGGCGAGCAGAAGCAGTCCACGACCTATCGTGACATCCGCTTCACCGACATCCGCGACGGCAAGATCGCGCATGGCGAATCGGGAAGCGCCAGCCTCAGCGCCCTGGGTGGCCCTGCCGGGGCGATGAAGGGCACGCTGAAGCGCACCGCTTTCGACATGCTCGATCTCAAGCAGTCGGCGCGTGTCCTCACCGAGAGGGCGGCGCCCGGGACGAACGAGCCCTATGTCCCGGTGATCGGCAGCTTCGAGCAGGACGGCTACGACATCGACATGGGCCAGGCCGGCAAAATGTCGATCGGCAAGACCACGGCGCGCGGCTTCACGGCGAAGGTCGGGCCGGAGCCCCTGCTCGACCTCCTCGACAAGGTCGGCAAGGGCTCAGAGGAGCTCGAGAAGAAGGCGGACGACAAGTCGGCCGCCAAGGACGACAAGAGCGATGTCGAGAAGCGCTTCGCCTTGTCGATGCTGACGCTGTTCGACATGTTCGAGTACGGCAGCGGCGAGGCGCGCGATTTCAAGGCCCTGATTCGCCCGCCTGCGGCAGACAAGGGTGCCAAGCCGAAGGATCCGGTCGAGTGGACGATCGCGCGCATGGCCTTCGGCGAGAATGCGCCGGACAAGTCGGGCTTCGCGATCGAAGGCATGGCGTTCACCAGCGGCCCCGGCAAGGGCAAGGTCGATTCGATCAGCTATTCCGGCTTCTCCTTCGGGAATGCCGCGCGTGAATTGCGGACTCTGCTCGCCAGCCCGGACGCAAATCTGGAGCAGATCGACTACCGGCGCTTCATTCCGAAGATCGGGACCATGCGCCTGACCGGGCTTTCGGTCGATGCGCCGCCGATCATCCCGGGCAAGCAGCCGATCAAGATCGCTCTCGGCACCTTCGAGCTGAAGGGTGGCGAGCCGCTGAACGGCATTCCGACCAGCCTCGGCCTGACGATCGACAAGCTGGTCACGCCGGTCGTCGATACCGGCGACAATCCGGGAATCGCAGAGCTGCTCGCCATGGGCATCGACAAGCTCGACCTCTCGGCGAAGCTCGACCTGGCCTGGGAGGCAGCGAAGAACGAGCTCGCCATCCGCACCCTCTCGCTCGGCAGCGCCGGCCTCGTGCAGCTCGATGCCAACGGCACGCTCGCCAATGTGACGCAGGACCTGTTCTCGAGCGATCTCGCGCTCGCCCAGGTGGCGGCGCTCGGCGCGACGGCTCGCAACCTCCAGATCAAGCTGCAGAATTTCGGTCTGGTCGAGAAACTGATCGCGAAGCAGGCGCGCGACACCGGCCGCAAGGTCGAGGAGGTGCGCCAGCAGTTCACCATGGTCGCGAGTGTCGGGCTCGCCGCCATGCTGGGCCCGTCCGATGCGGCCAAGACCCTGGCGTCGGCGGCCTCGCGCTTCGTCGCCAAGCCCGGGACGCTGACGATCGACGCCACGGCGAAATCGCCGTCCGGCCTCGGCCTCGCCGACGTGCTGACCATCACCCAGCCGACCGAGATCTTCGACAAGATCGATGTCAAGGCCGATGCCCGATAAGTCGGAGGGCGCCATCGCGCCCGAGGATCGCGACTGGCGCCCTTCCGCGCTGCAGGCCTGGTGGGCGGGCCTGCCGCCCGTCACCCGCGGCCTGCTGCGCAAATACGTGAATCGCGACAACCAGACCCGGCTGCACCTGGCGCATCTCATCGCCCGGCGGCCGGGACAGATCGTCGCCGGCGCCTATACCTATGGCCGGCCGAAGGTGCGCTTTCCCGAGAGCGGGGCGAAGCTCGTCATCGGCCGCTACGGCTCGATCGCCGACGGCGTCGAGATCCTGCTCGGCGGCAACCACCGGCTCGACTGGACGACGAGCTACCCCTTCCCGGCCCTGCCCCGGCTCTGGCCGGCAGCGGCGGGCTTCACCGGACATGACGCGACGCGCGGCGACGTCGTCATCGGCCACGACGTCTGGCTCGGCTCGCAATGCATGATCCTGTCCGGTGTGACGATCGGCCATGGCGCGGTCATCGCGGCCCGCGCCGTGGTCAGACGCGACGTGCCGCCCTATGCCATCGTCGCCGGCAATCCGGCCCGCGTCTTTCGCCTGCGCTTCGACGAGGCGAAGGTCGCGGCCTTGCTGGAGACACGCTGGTGGGATCTGCCCAAGCCGCGGATCGACGCGTTGCTGCCGCTCCTGCTCAGCAGCCGCATCGAGGAGTTCATCGCCGCGGTCAGGAGCCCTTGAGCAGGCGGCGCTTCAGGCCGAGCGCCGGCTTCTCGACGAGGAACCAGGACAGCGCCGCCACGGCCAGCGTGACGGCGAGCGAAGGCCAGAACAGCGCCATCGCCCCGAGGCCCGGGAACAGCGCATGCAGCGCCTGCTGCGCCGGCCAGCCATAGAGATAGACGCCATAGGAGAGATCGGCCGGCGGCTCGACCGAACGGCGTGTCAGAGCCGGGGCCAGCGCCAGCACGAGGACGCCCCAGGCGCTGACGAGATAGAGCGCCGCCTTGTAGAGCGGCGTGAAGGACAGCGGCACCAAAGCGAGAATCGCCAGCGCCAGCAGCGGCAGCGAGAGCGGCACCCTCTCGCGATAGAGATAGCAAAGCCCCCCGGCGAGGAAGATCAGCGGCAGGCGCAGCGCCGTCTCGGTGCCTTTCGATCCATGAGGCGTCACGACCTCGCGCAGCACCACCGCCAGCGTCAGGGCAAGCCCGGCCGCCAGCATGACGCGCGGCTTCGCCAACAAACCGGCGAGCCCGGCGACGAGCACGCCGAGATAGCACAAAGTCTCGTATTTCAGCGTCCACACCGTTCCCATCGGGAATTGCAGCGGGTTGTGCTCGAAGACGCCGGGCAGCGCCGCCGAGCTCTTGAAGCTGGTCAGCGTCGCGGAGATGAAGCGCCAGAGCCGCGGGTCCCTGACATAGCTGCCGAGATCGAGCGAGGTCATCGCCGCGCCGAGCAGCAGCGCCACGACCAGCGTCGCCGCGATCAGGCCGGGCGCGATCCTGAGCAGCCGCGCCACCACATAGTCGCGCCAGCCGCGCCTGACGAAGCTCATCGTCACGAGGAAGCCGGAAATCGCGAAGAAGCCGTTGACCGCATGCTCGCCGAGCGTGAAGCCGGTGGTCTGGAACCAGGGCTCCTGCTCGACCCGCCCGTCGGTGACGCTGAAGGCGTGCGAGACGACCACGGCGAGCGCCATCACCAGCCTGAGAAGGCCGAAATTATTGTGCGGATTGGCGAGCGCCTTCCCGATCCTCGGTGCGTTGCGGATCATGGCGCAGTCTCCAGCCCTTCATATGCCAGCGCCGTCTCGCCGCGCGCCCAGGCGCGCGCGCCGGCGGCGGAACCGGCATGGGCGAACATCTTCTCGCGGTTGAGGAGGACGCCGTACCCCAATGCCTTGCCGAGATTTTCCAGCCTGCGCAGCGGCGCCGGCTCCGGCAGGCCATATTTGCGGGCGATGTAATGCTCCGACCAGGCGAGGTGCCAGCGCGCCTTGAAGCGCCGCTGCGGAGACGGTGCGCTCGACTTCCCCCGCCCATGCCGTGCCTCGGCACCATCGACATGGATGAGGGCATGGCCGGCATCGCGCATCCGCCGGCAGAGATCGTCATCCTCGTAGAACAGGAAGATCGCCGGATCGAAGCCGCCGAGCGCGAGGAAGGTTTCGCGCGGGATCAGCAGGCAGGCACCGGAGAGGAACGGCAGGCAGGCATCTCCCTCCGGCACGACCATCGCACCGCTGCGATTGAGATGATCAGGCGAGAGCAACGAGCGCGGCTGCAGGAAGACGCGCCCCGAGGGCTCGACGATGCGCGGTGCCAGCATCCCGGCATCGGGGTAGCGCTCGGCCGCCGCCAGCAAAGCAGCGGCAGCGCCCCGCTTCAGCTCCAGATCGGGATTGACGATCAGCACATAGGGCGTATCCGCCGCCGCCACGCCGAGATTGTTGGCGCGGCCATACCCTTCGTTGCGGGCATTGGCGATGACGCGCGCGCCGCGCTTCTCCGCGATGCCCCGGCTGTCGTCGCCGCTGGCATTGTCGACGACGATCGCCGGCACGCCCTCGCCTGCCAGCGCATCGAGGCAGGCGGGAAGGACTTCGGCGCTGTCGTAGCTGACGACGATGGCGGTGATCGCGGCGGCGGGCATCGCGGCCTTCTGGCCATGCGAACCGGCCGGAATCAAGCGAATTCAGCGCCGCGACAGCGCCGCAAGCTCACCCTGCACCCGCTCGCGCTCGGCGCTTCCGCAAGCATGCGGCGCCTTGTAGGAGCGCACCGCATAGCCCGCATTGGCCGCGACGAAGGCCGCCCGCTCCTGCCGGTCGAGCCGCGCGATGATGCGGCCGCGATCGACGCGCAAGCCGCAATCATAGCCGCGCGAGACGGTCGCGGCGGCATATTCGACCGTGCCGGGGATCGGGCCGGCGCTCGTGCAGGCGGTGAGGCCGAGCAGGAGCGCTGCCGCGAGAGATGGTTTCGGAAGCATGCCCGTCTGGCCAGCTCAGGGTGCGTCGAACTGGCCGGCCCTGATTCGGGCCATGCGCTCCCTCAGCGCGGCGCGTTCCTCAGCCGCACAGGCTTGCGGCCGCGCATCCTGATTGACCATCTCGGCCTCGGAGACGGAGACATAGGCCGAGCGCGCCGCCGCGATCTGCTCAGGCGTGGCGCCACGTGCCGTCTCGGCCGCCAGGAAACGGTCCAGCGTCGAGCGCTGCGGCGAGCCGGCCTTGCAGGCGCTCGCCCGCGAGATCGTCGTCGCGAGGACCGAAGCGCGGCCGGCGCTGGTGTCGCCCCCGTCGGCGACGCAAGCGCCCAGCGGCAGCGCGAGGAAGCAGGCGAGCAGCAGGGCTCGCCCGACAGGCAGCGAAGGCATGGTCGTCAGCCGTTCTTCTCGGGCAGGTTGACGCGCAGATGCGCCTCGCGGAGCTGCTTCGGCGTCGCCTCGGCCGGAGCGCCCATCAGCAGGTCGACCGCCTGCTGGTTCATCGGGAACAGCGCGACCTCGCGCAGGTTGGTGGCACGCGCCAGCAGCATGATGATGCGGTCCACGCCCGCCGCCATGCCGCCATGCGGCGGAGCGCCGTACTGGAAGGCGCGATACATGCCGCCGAAGCGCTCGATCACCGTCTCCTCGCCATAGCCGGCGATCTCGAAGGCCTTCACCATCGCCTCGGGGCGGTGGTTGCGGATGCCGCCGGAGGCGAGCTCGAAGCCGTTGCAGGCGATGTCGTACTGGAACGCCTTGAGCGAGAGCGGATCTTCCTCGTTGAGCGCCTTCAGGCCGCCCTGCGGCATCGAGAAGGGGTTATGCGAGAAATCGACCTTCTTCTCGTCCTCGTTGTACTCGAACATCGGGAAATCGACGATCCAGGCGAAGGCGAAGACGTTCTCGTCGATCAGGTTGAGCTCCTGGCCAACCTTGTTCCGGGCGCTGCCGGCGAACTTGTAGAACTTGTCCGGATCACCCGCGACGAAGAAGCAGGCGTCGCCGCCCTTCAGCCCCATCTGCTTGATGATTCCCGCGACGCGCTCAGGCCCGATATTGTTGGCGATCGGCCCCTGGCCCTCGCCGTCTTCCTTGACCATCAGGTAGCCGAGGCCGGGCTGACCCTCGCCCTGCGCCCAGGAGTTCATCCGGTCGCAGAAGGCGCGCGAACCGCCGCCCGGAGCTGGGATCGCCCAGACGCGGTTCTTCTCGCCCTCGAGGATGCGCGCGAAGACCTTGAAGCCCGAGCCGCGGAAATGCTCGGAGACATCCTGCATCACCAGGGGGTTGCGCAGGTCGGGCTTGTCGGAGCCGTATTTGGCGATCGACTCGGCATAGGGAATGCGCGGCCAGTTCTTCTGGACGGTGCGGCCCTCGGCGAATTCCTCGAACACGCCGGTGATCACCGGCTCCATCGTCGCGAACACGTCCTCCTGCTCGACGAAGCTCATCTCGACGTCGAGCTGGTAGAACTCGCCCGGCAGRCGGTCGGCGCGCGGRTCCTCGTCGCGGAAGCAGGGCGCGATCTGGAARTAGCGGTCGAAGCCCGCCATCATCAGSAGCTGCTTGTACTGCTGYGGYGCCTGCGGCAGSGCGTAGAAMTKGCCGGGRTGCAGSCGGCTCGGCACCAGGAAGTCGCGCGCGCCCTCAGGGCTGGACGCGGTCAGGATCGGTGTCTGGAACTCCGAGAAGCCGGAATCCTTCATGCGGCGGCGCATCGAGTCGATGACCTTGGTGCGCAGCATGATGTTGTTGTGCAGCTTCTCGCGACGCAGGTCGAGGAAGCGGTACTTGAGGCGGGTATCCTCTGGATATTCGAGATCRCCGAAGACCGGCAGCGGCAATTCGGCCGAGGGACCGAGCACCTCGATGCCTGTCGCGAAGACCTCGACCGCGCCGGTCGGCAGGTTGGCGTTCTCGGTGCCGGCGAGACGCGCCTTGACCTTGCCGTCGATGCGCACGACCCATTCCGAGCGCAGCGTCTCGGCGTCCGCGAAGGCCGGCGAATCCGGGTCGATCACGACCTGCGTCATGCCATAATGGTCGCGCAGGTCGATGAAGAGCACGCCGCCATGGTCGCGAATGCGATGGCACCAGCCGGAGAGACGGACATTCTGGCCGATGTCGCTGTCACGGAGCGCGCCGCAGGTGTGGGAACGGTAGCGATGCAAGGTCACGGTATCGGTCTTTCGGCAAAAGGCGCCGGGAACAGGCCGAAAGGGCCAGCGCACAGCTTTTCGGGGCTAACCACACGCGCGCGCCCGAAATGTCAAGAACGCCCGCGACATCCCGCATCGCTGTCTGCTATGAGCCGAAAGCCATGCATCTGATCACCGATACCGCCGAGCTCTCCGCAGCCTGTGACCGCCTTGCGGCTCATCCCTTCGTCACGGTGGACACCGAGTTCCTCCGGGAGACGACCTATTATCCGAAACTCTGCCTGATCCAGCTCGCCTCGCCGGATGAGGCGGTGCTGGTCGATCCGCTCGCGCCCGATCTCGATCTCGCCCCCTTCTTCGGGCTGATGGTCAACGAGGCCGTGGTGAAAGTCTTCCACGCCGCCCGCCAGGATCTGGAAATCGTCTGGCTGCTCGGGCGCGTGCTGCCGACGCCGCTTTTCGACACCCAGGTCGCCGCCATGGTCTGCGGCTATGGCGACTCGGTCGGCTACGAGCAGCTCGCCAACGACCTCGCCAAGGCGCGCATCGACAAGTCCTCGCGCTTCACCGACTGGTCGCGCCGCCCTCTCACCGAGGCGCAGCTCTCCTATGCCGAATCGGACGTCACCCATCTGCGCCAGGTTTATCTCGCGCTGAAGGAGGATCTCGACGCCAGCGGCCGCGAGGCCTGGGTCGCCGAGGAGATGGCGGTTCTGAGCTCGCCCGCCACCTACGAGGTCAAGCCGGAGAATGCCTGGCTGCGCCTCAAGGGCCGCATCCGCAAGCCGCGCGAGCTGCCGCTGCTGATGGAGATCGCCGCCTGGCGCGAGCGCGAGGCGCAGAGCCGCGACGTGCCGCGCCAGCGCGTGCTCAAGGACGACGCGCTGATGGACATCGTCCAGCGCGGCCCGCGCTCGGTCGAGGCTCTCGCCGAATTGCGCTCCGTGCCCAACGGTTTCGAGCGTTCGCGCAATGGCGGCGAGGTTCTCGCCGCGATCGAGCGCGCAGCCGTGATCGATCCGAAAACCCTGCCCCGGCTGGAGCGCGAGCGCGGCCGGCCGACCAATGGCGCGGTGCTCGACCTGCTCAAGGTGCTGCTCAAGGCGACCGCCGACGCCGAGCGCGTCGCGCCCAAGATCATCGCCACGGCCGACGACCTCGAAGCCATCGCCTCCGACGAATTGTCGGACGTGCCGGCGCTGAAGGGCTGGCGGCGCGAGGTCTTCGGCGAGAAGGCGCTGGCGCTCAAGAACGGCCAGCTCAGCCTGCGCATCCAGCGCGGCCGGGTGGTGGTGGGCTAAAGCCCGGCTGAATCAAGCTCGGAGGAACCGCGTTCAGCCAATTGATCCGATACGTGA
>NZ_JBFRDQ010000035.1:0-32193 GCF_052113865.1 Allobosea sp. TAB14
GCCCAGCATCGCTGCGGAAAGCCCGTTCCCGGTCATGTAGACGGCCTCGAACCCGGCCTGTTCCAGAATTCGCGCCCCCAGCGCGTCATGACAGCCCGGAGCGACCACGATTCCGGGCCCGGCCAATTTCTGCCTAAGCGTCCGCATTCAATTTGTGTCCTGTGTCCTGTATACAATTGTTGCGACGATATGAAGCGCATGCTACGAGCCTGTCAACAACGGCGCTGAGCAAGCGCGTAAAGGAGGAAACAGGTCATGCTAGCGAGAGCGCAGCCGAGCGTTTCAAGCGGTCTGCCCCCCGCCCTTGCGGCGGCGCTGGAAGGGCTGCTCGGACGACGCTTCACGACCTCCGCCGCCGACCGCGAGCATCATGGCCGCGGGGAATCCTATCATGCCGGCCTCGCTCCCGATGCGGTCTGTTATGCCGGGACGACAGAGGAGGTCGCGGCGATCGTGCGGCTCTGCGCCGCCCATCGCACTCCGATCGTGCCCTTCGGCGCCGGCACCTCGCTGGAGGGGCACGTGACGGCCGTCCGCGGTGGCATCTGTATCGATCTCAGCCGCATGAATGCTGTGCTGTCCGTCCGGCCGGAGGATCTCGATGCGACCGTGCAGGCAGGCGTGACGCGCCAGCAGCTCAACAGCGATCTGCGCGATCTCGGCCTGTTCTTCCCGATCGATCCGGGCGGGGAAAGCACCATCGGCGGCATGGCGGCGACGCGTGCCTCGGGCACCAATGCCGTCCGCTACGGCACGATGCGCGAGAACGTCGTCTCGCTGACGGCCGTCACGGCGGAAGGCGAGATCATCCGCACCACGCGGCGCGCCCGCAAATCTTCGGCCGGCTACGACCTCACCCGCCTGCTCGTCGGCTCGGAAGGCACACTGGCCATCATCACCGAGGTGACGGTGCGGCTCTACGGCATTCCCGAGGCGATCAGCGCGGCTGTCTGTTCGTTTCCCGCCGTGTCGAACGCCGTCGATCTCGTTGTCGCGGTGATCCAGAGCGGCATCCCGATCGCCCGTGTCGAACTGCTCGACAACACCACCGTGCGGGCCGTCAACCTGTACAGCAAGCTGGCGCTGAACGAGGCGCCGACGCTTTTCTTCGAGTTCCACGGCTCGCAGGCCGGAGTCTGCGAGCAGGCGGAGACGGTGGAGGCGCTGGCGGCGGATTTCGGCGCGCTCGGCTTCGTCGCGGCGGCCGATGCCGACAGCCGCAACCGGTTGTGGAAGGCCCGGCACGACACCCATTATGCCGTTCAGGCCTTGCGCCCGAATGCCAAGCTCTGGAGCACCGATGTCTGCGTGCCGATTTCGGCGCTGGCGCCCTGCATCGCGCAGACGCAGGCGGATATCGCCGATGCTTCCTTCCCGATCAGCATGGTCGGCCATGTCGGCGACGGAAATTTCCATCTCGGTCTGCTGATCGACCCGTCGGATCCGCGGGAGCTGGCGGAAGCGGCCGCGATCAACGACCGGCTGGTGCGTCGCGCGCTGGAGCTCGACGGCACCTGCACCGGCGAGCACGGGGTCGGCAGCGGCAAGATCAAGTTCATGCAGCTCGAGCACGGCCCGGCCGTCGAGATGATGCGCAAGGTCAAGCAGGCGCTCGATCCCCTCGGCATCCTGAACCCGGGCAAGGTTCTGCCCGAAGACTGAGCCTTTCTCGAAACACAACGAGCCCGGCGCCAAGCCGGCCGAACACCATCAGCGGAGGAACATCATGAGCAGCTTTACCACCCGCCGGAGCTTCGTGGCCGGCGCGGCCGTCATTGGCATCTGCGCGCCCACCATTCTGCGTGCGGCCGCGCCGATCTCGCTGCGTGTCTCGTCCGCCGCGCCGGCCGACAAGTTCGGCGCGCATTATCTCTGGTACAAGCCCTTCTCCGAGCAGATCGCCAAGCTCGCCGGCGACCGCATCAAGCTCGAATATTTCCCCAATGGCCAGCTCGGCAAGGAAGCCGACGTCGTCAACCAGGTKAAGGTCGGCTCGGTCGACATGATGCTGACCGGCGCCTCGATCTGGGCCACGGTCGTGCCCGAATTCGGCATGCTCGACCTCGGCTTCCTCTTCAACAGCTACGACCATTGCTCGAAGGCGCTCGATGCCGGCGTCGGCCAGGCCTATGACAAGATGCTGGCCGACCGCACGGGCGTGAACATCCTGGGCTGGGGCKTCCAGGTCGGGGCGCGCAGCATCTACACCAAGAAGCCGATCGCCAGCGTCGCGGATCTCAAGGGCGTCAAGCTGCGGGTGCTGCCGACCAAGGCCTTCATCGACACCTTCAACATCATCGGCGCGACACCGACGCCGATCCCGATCAACGAGCTCTACACCGCCGTGCAGACCGGCGTCGTCGATGGTTTCGAGCACGATCCGGGCACGACCATCGCCTATAAGCTCTACGAGGTCACCAATCGTGGCTTCCTCACCCGGCACATCTACACGCCGATGCTCGCCTATATCGGCAAGCGCGGGCTGGCCAAGATCCCTGCCGATCTGATGCCCGCCTTCCGCCAGGCGGCGGACGAAGCGACGCGCATCTCGCGCATGGAGGTCAAGGACGTCGAGGCAGAGGCGTTCACCGATCTCAAGGCCAAGGGCATGGTCTATACCGAAGTGCCGCCGGCCGAGATCGCCGAACTCAAGCGGCGCACGGCTGACGAGCTCTACAAGCCGTATCTCGCGCAGTACCCATCCACCGCCCCGCTCTTCGAGAAGATCCAGGCCTCGGCCTGACGGCTCTTTCCGGCAACCAAGACCGCCGGCCACCGCCGGCTCTCTGGAGGATCAGCGCATGGACGCCGTCGCAACCGCCGGCAGCGCGCTCGAATCGCGCCTGCCGCAGGACCGCTTTGCCGCGCGGGTCCTGTTCTTCATCGAGCATCTGGGCGGCGCGATCCTCGCGATCGACGTCGCCGTCGTCTTCCTTTCGGTCGTCTTCCGCTACTTCCTGCACGCGCCCTTCGACTGGGCCGAGGAGGTGGCGGCGGGGTTGATGACGACGATGGTGTTCATCGGCGCTGGCAGTGTGCTCGCGCGCTCGCAGCATATCGGCATCGAGGTGCTCGTCCTGATGCTGCCGCCGAAAGGGCGCGCGATCGCCGCGGCGGCGGCCGCCTGGATCACGCTGCTGGTCTCGGCGACGCTGCTGGTATCGAGCGCGCAGCTCTTCGAGGACACCGCCGGCCAGTTGACGCCGACCGGCCTGCCGCAATGGATCTTCCTTCTGCCGGTGCTGTTCGGTGGGTTCGTGATGGCGGCCTTCGCCGTCGCCAATGTGCTGAAGCTGCCGGCCGGGCCGCGCTGGACCGCGCTCGTCCCCTTGCTGGCCATCGGCGCGGTGATCGCCGGCTGGAACACGCTGCTGCCGCAGTTCGCCCTGGCGCCGATCCATCTGCTCACGCTGGCCGCCGTGGGCGGCCTGCTGATCGGCGTGCCGATCGCTTTCGCGCTCGCCTTCGGCGCCATGGCCTATTTCCTGGCCGATCCCTCGCTGCCCATGCTGATCTGGGCGCAACAGGTCGCCTCCGGCGCCAATCATTTCGTGCTGCTCGCCATTCCCTTCTTCGTGCTGGCCGGGCTGACGATGGAGAGCAACGGGATGTCGTCGCGCCTCATCGAGCTGCTGCTGCGGATGATGGGCCGGCTGAAAGGCGGCATGAACCTCATCGTTATCATTGCGACGGCGCTGTTCTCCGGCGTGTCGGGCTCCAAGCTCGCGGATATCGCGGCGGTCGGCGGCGTCATCATGCCGGCGATCCGCAAGACCGGTCAGGACGAGAACGAGACGGCCGGGCTGCTCGCCTGCACGGCCGTGATGGCCGAGACCATTCCCCCTTGCGTCAACCTCATCATCTTCGCCTTCGTCTCGAACATCTCGATCGGCGGGCTGTTCATGGCCGGCCTCGTTCCGGCCGGGCTGATGGCCGCGGCGCTCGCTGTCGTCGCGGTGATCTACGGCACCCGCGTCGATGTCGAGAAGGTCTTCGTCGGCGGCACCAAGCGGCCGATGCTGCCGCTGATCCTGGGCGCAGGCGTCACGCTGGCAATGATCCTCATGATCGGGCGCGGCGTCACCGCCGGCATCGCGACCTCGACGGAGATCTCCGCCTTCGCCGTGGTTTATGCCTTCCTGATCGGCGGGCTCGCCTTCCGCGAGCTGAGCTGGCGGCTGATCGTGCAGCTCTTCGTTCGCTCGGCAGCGATGACGGGAAGCATTCTCTTCATCGTCGCGGCGGCGTCGAGCCTGTCCTACGCCATCACCATCGAGCGCATCCCGGACCAGATCTCGACGCTAATGATCGGCGTCGGCCATGCGGTCGGTCCGATCGGCTTCATCCTGGTCAGCGTTGTCGTGATGGCCTTCTTCGGCATGATCCTGGAGGGGGCGCCCGCTCTCATCCTGTTCGGCCCGCTGCTGACGCCGATCGCGATCAAGCTCGGCATCAACCCGCTGCAGTTCGGCACGATCATGGTCGTCGCGATGGGGCTCGGCTTCTTCGCCCCGCCGATCGGCGTCGGCCTGTTCGCCACCGCGGCGATGACGGGCACCAAGGTCGAAAACGTCACACGCCCGATGATGAAGTACATCGCCGTGCTGATCGTTGCGCTGCTGGCCCTCGTGGTCTTCCCGGTCTTCTCGCTCTGGCTGCCGCGCTATCTGGGCATGACGGGTTGAGCCTTTGCAGCCGAAAAACGAGCCGCCCACTTTGCGTTGGCGGCTGTCGAGAAGCGTCAGAAGCAGACTTCTGGCCAATGTCCGAGAGCTGCCATTCGTGTGGATAGCGCCCTGGACCTGCTACTCAGAGCGTGAACCATCACGCCGTTCGCCTGAGATCAGACGGTGCCTGCACCATTCAGCTGCTGCAACGGTTTCTCGCCTCAGCGCTTGATCGCAGGGCAGGTGCTCTGGCTCAAGGGGCGGAACGCCTCATCACCGGGGATCGTGGCGACGAGGTCGTAGAGATCCCACTCGCTCTTCGACTCGGCAGGCTGCTTGGCACGGAAGACGTAGAAATCATGGACCATGCGGCCGTCCTCGCGCAGCTTGGCGTTGCGGACGACGTCGTCCTCGATTGGCAGTTCACGCATCTTGGCGATGACCGTCTTCGCCTCGTCTGACTTTGCGGCCGCCACCGCCTTGAGATAATGCCGCACGGAGGAGTAGATCCCGGCCTGGATCGCCGAGGGCACCGCGCCGTGCTTGGCCTTGAAGCGCTCCGAGAAGGCGCGGGTGCGGTCGTCGAGGTTCCAGTAGAAGCCCTCGGTCAGCACCGTGCCCTGCGCCGCGGCGAGGCCGACGCTCTTCACGTCCATCGCGGTCAGGAAGAAGGCGACGAGCTTCTGCTTGTCCTGACCGATGCCGAAATCGCGCGCCGTCTTGATGCCGGCGACAGTGTCGCCGCCGGCATTGGCGAGCGCGATATAGTCGGCACCCGAGCCCTGTGCCGTCAGCAGCTGCGAGGAGAGGTCGACGGCCGGAAAGGCGTGGCGGACGGAGCCGACATAGGTGCCGCCCTTGGCCGTGACCAGCGTCTTGGCATCGGCCTCGAGCTGGTGGCCCAGCGCATAGTCGGCTGTGACCAGGAACCATTTCGTGCCGGGCTTGGTCAGGTAGCGCCGGAGATTTCGGCCTGGGCTGCGGTTGCGAGACAGAGCGCCGAGACGCCGGCGAGCGCGGAGACGATGCGTTTCATGGTTCCTCCCGAATTCCGTTTTGCGAATTCTGTTCTGATTGAAGCGTGATGCGATGGAGCGTGCTGGACCTACCAATGCGCCATCGGCAGACCGGCGACGGGCGAGCGGAAATAGGGGATGCGCGAGCCCTTCAGGCTGCCGACATAGACCGTTCGGAGGTCCGGCCCGCCGAAGGTGATGCTGGCGCACCAGGGCGCGATCGTGCCGCCGCAGGCGAGCATCAATTCCGGCGTCGCCTCGTCGCGGGCGAAGGCGTCGAGAAAGGCCTTGCCGGCGGCACTGCCGCGATCATCGTCGAGCAGGATGCGCAACTCGCCTTCCGGCGTGATCGCGAAGATCCGGTCGGTGAAGACATGGGTGCCCCAGAGATTGCCATGGGCGTCGAAGGCGATGCCGTCGATGCAGGCACCATGATCCTCCGGCCCGAAGGTCTCGCGGTCGGTCAGGCTGCCATCGGGCAGGACGCGCAATCGCGTCACCTTCCGCGCGCAGGTCTCGGCGACGTAGAGCCATTCCTCCTTGGCATCGAGCCTGATCTCGTTGGTGAAGGCGAAGCCGTCGGCGACGATGCGCAGCTTTCCGCCATCATAGAGCGCGACAAAGCCGTCACGGACGTTCGGGCTGATCGCCTTCATCCAGTTCTTCGTGCGGGTCGAGATCGTCAGCCAGATGCGATCCCGGCTGTCGCGCAGGACGAAATTGACCTTGCCGATCGGCGCGCCGTCGATGGTGTCGGCCAGCACGCGGGTCTCGCCGTCGCGCGTCATGATCTCAAGCCGGTCGGTGCCGAAATTCGAGATCAGGATGTCGCCATTGTCCGCGAAGGCGAGGCCGTTCGGCAGCGTGCCCGAGACGAAGCGCGCCTCCTCGTCCGTCGCCTCGGCAAAGCCGCGGCTCGCGGTCTGTGTGATCAGGCGCTGCGAGCCGTCCGGCCTGATATGGACGACGCCGCCACGCGCATCGGCGCTCCAGAGCGAGCCGTCGCGCTCGGCCAGGATGCATTCCGGCCGCTGCAGGCCCTCGCCGATGTAGCGGATCGTGGTGGGATCGACGGTGAAGCCGTCGAGCGGGTTGGGGCGAGACGCCATGCCGGGCGCCTCAGAAATTCACCCGGTCGCCGCCCTTGAGGCCGAGCGTGGCACGGGCCTCCTCCGGGGTGGCGATCTCGTAGCCGAGCTCCTCGACGATGCGGCGGATCTTGGCGACCTGCTCGGCATTGGAGGTGGCGAGCTTGCCCCTGCCGATGAACAGGCTGTCCTCCAGCCCGACGCGGACATTGCCGCCCATCATCGCGGCCTGGGTGCAGAAGGCCATCTGGTGGCGCCCGGCCGCCAGCACCGACCAGTGATAGTCCTTGCCGAACAGCTTGTCGGCCGTACGCTTCATGAACATCAGATTGTCGAGATCGGCGCCGATGCCGCCGAGAATGCCGAAGATCAATTGCAGGAAGACCGGCGGCTTGAACCAGCCGCGATCGAGGCAATGCGCGAGGTTGTAAAGGTGGCCGACATCGTAGCATTCATGCTCGAACTTGGTGCCGTGGCCCTCGCCGAGCATCTTGTAGATGCGCTCGATGTCACCGAAGGTGTTGCGGAAGATGAAATCCTTGGTGCCTGCGAGATAGGGCTGCTCCCAGGGGTGCTTCCAGTCGCTGTATTTCTCCGCCAGCGGATGCAGCGCGAAGTTCATCGAGCCCATGTTGAGCGAGCACATCTCGGGCGCTGCCTTGAGCGGGGCGGCAAGGCGCTCCTCGACGCTCATGTTGAGGCCGCCGCCGGTGGTGATGTTTACCACTGCGTCGGTCGCCTGCTTGATGCGCGGCAGGAACTCCATGAACACCGCCGGGTCCGGCGTCGGGCGGCCGTCCTTGGGGTCGCGGGCGTGGAGGTGGAGGATCGCGGCGCCGGCCTCGGCGGCGGCGATGGCCTGCTCCGCAATCTGGTCGGGGGTGATCGGCAGATGGTCGGACATGGTCGGCGTATGGATGCCGCCGGTGACCGCGCAGGTGATGATGACCTTGCTCATGCGCTTCTCCCTTGATGGTCGGTTCAGGCGGGCAGGATGGCGACGGCCCGCGTCCAGCCGGCGGAGCCGTTACGCACCTTTACGGGCAGGCAACTGATTATGAAGCCGGTCGCCGGCAGGGCTTCGAGATTGTGCAGCTTCTCGATCTGGCAATAGCCGGCCTCGCGCCCGGCCTTGTGGCCCTCCCAGATCAGGGCGGCGTTGCCGGTCTCGGCGAAGCGGCGGGCGGTATGGCTGAACGGCGCGTCCCAGCTCCAGCCATCGGTGCCGACGACCTTGATGCCCTGGCGGACGAGATGCAGCGTCGCCTCGCGGCCGAAGCCGCAGCCGGAATCGATATAGTCGGCCTCGCCATAGCGCTGGCCCGCGCGGGTGTTGGCGACGACGATCTCGAGCGGGCTCAGGCGATGGCCGATACGTTCCAACTCGGCGTCGATCTCGGCGGGCGTGACGACATGGCCGTCGGGGAGGTGCCGGAAATCGAGCTTCACGCCGGGCTGCAGGAACCATTCGAGTGGGCATTCATCGATCTTGAGGGCAGGGGCGCCGCCGTCCTGCGTTGGATGGTAGTGCCAGGGGGCATCGACATGGGTGCCGTTATGGGTCGAGATCGTCGCGAGCTCGACGGCCCAGCCCATGCCCTCCGGCAGCTGTTCGGGCTTCAGGCCGGGGAATGCGGCGGCGATGTCCTTCGCGGTGCCCTCATGGGTACGGTAATCGATCCGAACCTTCTGGAAGGGCGGATCGGCGGGCACGTCGTTTTCGAGCGGGATTGAGAGATCGACGAGGCGCCCGGTTGGCATCATGCTGTTTCCTCCTGACGTCCCGTCATGCTCTGGCGGCACAAATTTGGACGAACGTCCGACCAATAGCGTAGAACATGCTTTCTGATAAGAGCCAAATCACGCAGGGCAGGGGCGCTGCTCAGGAGGGATTCGATGGCAGCGGCTCCGACGCGCGAGCGCATTCTCGACGCAGCCGAGCGGACATTCGCCGAGCGGGGCGGTGCCGACGGCGCTTCGATGCGCGATCTCGCCGCTGCGGCCGAGGTGCGGCTGTCGCAGCTCAGCTATTATTTCGGCTCTAAGGAGGCGCTGTACCGCGCCGTCTTCGCCCGCCGGGCCGATGCGTTGGCGCTGGCGCGCGGCACGGCGCTCGACGAGGCGATGGCCGCGCCGGCGCCCGATATCCGGGCCGTGGTCGAGGCCTTCATCGGCCCTTCGGTGAGGCAGCGCTTCGCAGAGGGCGTGCAAGGCGCGGCCTTCGCGATGATGACGGCGCGAGAGGCTGTTGATCCGCGCGAATCCGCGCGTGGCGTCCTTGCCGAGCATTTCGACCCGACGGCGACGGAATTCCTGGCGGCCTTCGCGCAGCTCTACCCGCAGGCCTCGCGCGCGGCGATGGTGGATGCCTATCTGTTCATGGTCGGGGCGCTGGTCATGACGATGGCGGCGGGCGACCGCGCCGCGCGCCTCGACGACGAGCGTCAGGCGTTGTCTCCCGCCGGCCTTGCGGAGCTTCTGCTGGAGCGCCTGACCCGCTTCTGCGCCGCTGGCATCGATCGGCTGCTGGTCGAATAAGGTAGCAGTGCCAAGACGCGCCTATTCTGACTTCGCTCGCGGCGCCGCCGGATCTGGGAGGCCATCTCGCTCGTTATGACGATATGGAGCCTCGCAGCCGGAGTCGGGCCGGCTCTCAGGAGTGAAAGCGATGTCCGGACATGCTCTTCTGAACGCACAGACCGTCGAGGACTGCATCATCGACCAGGGCTGGGAGCACTACACCCCTGAGGACCACGCCATCTGGGGCGTGCTGTTCGAGCGCCAGCAGCGGACCCTGCGAGGCCATGTCTGCCAGGAATATCTCGATGGTCTCGCCGCGCTCGGCATCGGCCCCGAAGGCGTGCCGAATTTCGCGCGCATGAACGAGCGGCTGCGGCGGCTGACCGGCTGGGAAGTCGTGGCGGTGCCGGGGCTCATCCCCTCACGTCCCTTCTTCCAGATGCTTGCCAACCGCCAGTTTCCGGCCGGCACCTTCATCCGCAGCCGCGAGCAGCTCGACTATCTGGAGGAGCCCGACATCTTCCATGATGTCTTCGGCCATGTGCCGCTGCTGACCAACCCCGCCTATGCCGACTACATGAACGAGTACGGCCGCATCGGGCTCGTCGCGGTCGAGACCAAGGGGGTGAAGTTCCTCGCCCGCCTCAACTGGTACACCATCGAATTCGGGCTGATCCGCAAGCCCGAGGGCATCCGCATCTATGGCGCGGGCATCGTCTCGTCCTTCGGCGAAGCGAAATATGTGGTGGACGACCCTTCCGCCCACCACCTGGCCTTCGATATCGAGCGCGTGCTGCGCACCGGCTATTACATCGATGATTTCCAGGCGACCTATTTCGTCATCGATCGCTTCGAGGATCTGTTCGACCTGCTCAGTGGCAGCGATTTCACCACCCGTTTCGACGAATTGCGCGCCCTGCCGGCCCACACGCCCTTCGAGATCCTGCCGCAGGACGTGGTCATCCGGGAAGGCAGCGGCCATTTCTGGCGCGATTTCCCGGCCACGAAGACGAAGCTGAAGTGAGGTTCGTCTGCCGCCTGCCGTTCAGGATGCCGGCGAGGACCCCACACGGTTCGTGAACCGCCCAGCCCGGAACCCTTCGACGGATCCCGGGCCAAGCCCGGGATGACGGGGTGGTACCCAGAAGACCGAGCATGCTCTCAGAGGCGCGTTTCTAATCGAGGATCGCCGCGCCAAAATTCCGCTGCGGGTCGATCTCGGCGACGAGCCTGCCGGTCGGCGTCGCGGCCGGGCCGCCTTCGCGCGGCAGCCAGCGGCCGGAGCCGGGCCTGGCATGCAGCGTCCCCTCGGCCACGACCTCTGCACCCCGCACGAGAACGCGCTCCGGCCAGCCGGTGACGCTGCGGCCGGCGAAGGGCGTGAAGCCGGTCAGGTCATGCATCGCCGCATCGGTGATGGTTACTTGCTTGCCCGGATCCCAGATCGCGATATCGGCGTCGTAGCCGGGCAGGAGTGCGCCCTTGCCTGGCAGGTTGTAGATCGCGGCCGGYGCCGTCGCCGTCAGGTCGACAAAGGCTTCGAGCCCGCGCCCGGCGAATTCCGGCCGCCCTTTCGAGACCAGCGCATCGAAGAGCAGGGGCAATCGCGTTTCCAGGCCCGGCAGGCCGTTGGCGATCTGCTTGAAATTCGGGTTCGGGCCGGCCGAGAGCTTGCCGGTTTCGTCGAAGCGATAGGGTGCGTGATCGGAGGAGACCGTCTGGATGTCGCCGAGCGCCAGCGCCTGCCAGAGCGCATCCTGGTCCGCCTGCTCGCGGGGCGGCGGCGAGCACATCCATTTCGCGCCTTCCAGGCCGGGCTTGTCGAGATCGTGCCGGGTCAGGAAGAGATATTGCGGGCAGGTCTCGGCGAAGACCTTGAGACCGCGCCCGCGGGCATCGCGGATCGTTTGCGCGCCCTCGGCGGTCGAGACATGGAAGATCATGATCGGCTGATCGAGCAGTTCGGCCGCCGTGATCAGGCGGTTGAAGGCCTCGGCCTCGGAGCCGCGCGGATGGCTGATCGCGTGGTATTTCGGCGCGACATAGCCCTTCTCGACGAGCTTCTTGCCCATCCAGGAGATCATGCCGTGGTTCTCGGCGTGTACGCAGACCAGGGCCTGGTTCTGTCGTGCCGTCAGCAGCAGGTCGAGCAGCGGCTCGTCGTCGACCTTGATCAGGTCATAGGTCATGAAGACCTTGATCGAGGCATGGCCCTCGCGGATCAGCGCCGGCAGATCCTGCTGGACCGTCTTGGCGTCCGGGTTGGCGACGATCAGGTGGAAGGCATAGTCGATCAGCGCGCCGCGCCGGGCGAGGGCCGAATAATCGTCGACGACCTTGCGGAGATCGAGGCCGCGATGCTGGGCGGCGAACGAGATCAGCGTGGTGTTGCCGCCGAAGGCGGCCGAGGTCGTGGCGCTCTCGAAGGTGTCGGCATTGAGCAACCCGCCGGCCGAGACCTGCTCGACATGGGCGTGGGTGTCGATGCCGCCGGGTAGGACGAGCTTGCCCGTCGCGTCGATCTCGCGGGCGCCTGCCGCGAGGCCGAGGCCCAGAGCGGCGACCTTGCCGTCCTTGACCGCGACATCGGCCCGGAAGCTGCCGGTCGCGGAGCCGACCGTGCCGCCGCGAATGACCAGATCATAGTTCGCCGTCATCTGCCCTCGTCCTTCCTAGCGCACCATCAGCGTACCGATCGCCATGGCGACCGCGGCCTGCGTCGGGTCGATCACGGGCACGCCCAGCGCATCTTCCAGTGGCCTGCGGTGGCGCGCCATGCCGGCACAGCCCATGACAATGGCACCGGCGCCGTCCTCGTCCCGCAGCTCGCGCCCGATCGCGATCATGCGCGCGAGCGTGCCCTCGCCGGAGGCGCTTTCGGCGACGGACATTTCGAGCGGGCGCTCGCCGGCGAGCCGGTCCATCAGCCCCATCTGGCGGAGATAGCGAATGTGGCGGGGGATCGAGCGCGACTTGATCGCGATCACGCCGAAGCGGTCCGCTCGCGTGAGCGCTGTGAGCACGCCGCATTCGGCGATGCCGAAGACCGGGCTGGCCGTGCCCTCGCGGGCGATATGCAGGCCGGGGTCCGAATAGCAGGCGATGACGAAGGCATCGACGTCGTTGGCGGCCTCGACCCGGCGGCGCAGCGGCAGGGTGACGCTTTCGACATGCTCCTGCGTCTCGATGCCGATCGGCCCTTCGCGCAGGCTCTCGCAGATGATTTCCGGTCCCTGGGCAAAGGCGAGCGGCACCAGCGCCTGCCGCAGGCCCTCGGTGACCATCTCGTTGGAGTTGGGGTTGATGACGAGGATGCGGGGACGGCGATTCATCGCGAAGGGTCCGATCTGGCAGGTCTATGGTTCAGCATGGCATTGCCGGCGGGCTCAGGCGACCTCTCGCACCACCCAATCCGCCAGGATGGTGCAGGCCGCAAGGAAATCGTCGATCTCCATCGCCTCCAGCGGGTTATGGCTGCCATGCTCGTTGCGCACGAACAGCATGGCGATCGGCACGCCGGCGGCGGCGAAGGCGGCGGAATCATGGGAAGCGGGGCTGCCGAGAGGCATCGTCGCGATGCCCTGCCGGGCGGCTGCGGCTTCTAGATCGGCGACGATGACCGGATCGACCGGCCCGACGGCAGCGCTGGCGCGCGCGCCTAACTCAAAGGTGGCGCGCCGACGCGTCTCGATCTCGCGGATTTCCGCCAGCATTTTCGCTTCGACGCGTTCCAGCACGGCGGGATCATAGGCGCGCACGTCCAGGCTGAAGGCGAAGCTGCCGGGAACTGTCGTCAGGCCGTGGACGGCGGGATCGGTGTGGAAGCGGCCGAGCGTGACAGCCATCGGGAAGCCGTTGGCCTCTTCCTCCTGCCAGAGCCGGTCGAGCATCACCGCGAATTCGGCACCGGCCATCGCGGCATCGCGGCGGAAGCGGCGGGGTGTGCCGACATGGTCGTGCCGTCCCACGATGCGCGCATCGGGATAGCGGAAATTGCCGGGCACGCCGGTGCAGATCGCGACCGGCAAACGGGACTCGACGAGGCTCGGCGCCTGCTCGATATGGACTTCGAGGAAGGCGCGGATCGCGGCGGGGTCGAGATGGCGCTCGCGCCGGCGGATCGCGGTGGAATCGCCGCCGCTGGCATCGATGCTGGCGGCGAGCATGCGGCCGTCATCGATGCGCTTCGCCTCCAGCGCCCCGTCCGGCAAGGTGCCGAGCGCCGAGCGGCTGCCGATATAGGAAACCTGGAACCAGACGCTTTCCTCGGCCCGCACGCCCATTGCGGTGACGTCGCAGCGCGGCGCGATGCCGAGCGCGCGCAAGGTCTCGATGACGACGAGCCCGGCGACGACGCCCGCTGCGCCGTCGAAATTGCCGCCATGCGGGACGCTGTCGAGATGCGAGCCCATCAGGATGCGCGGGGCGTTCGCCTCGCGGCCTTGCAGGGTGACGTAGGTGTTGGCGGCAAAGTCCCGCGAGACCGCAAGCCCGCGTTCCTTGCCATGCTCAGCCAGCAGGCGATGGCCGAAATCCTCACCCGCGCCATAGGTGTCGCGCGTGATGCCGGGGACGTCGCGGCTGCCGGCCGCAAGGCGATCGAACAGCGTCTCGACCCAGCCGCGCTGGGCCGCGACGGCCGTGACGATCGTCGTGTCGGTGTGCGGCGTCCTGGCGGTGGCGGTCATATCGGTCCGGTCGGGTATCGGTTGCGGCCTGGCCGCGCGCCCGGCGATAGGGCGGTGACCGGGCATGCGCTGTCTTGTGAGCCTCGCCGCCGGGAGGCGGCCGGGAAACTTTGGGCCAGCCCGTGCGGCCGGACAATGGCGGCGTCTATGCGGATTTCCGGGGCGGCATTCGCAAGCTGAATAGCGCGAGCCCGCTCAGCCGGATCCGAGCTTGGCCGCGGTTTCCGCAGCCACCAGCCGGACCTCGCGCAGGAAGGCGTCGGCAGCACGCGAGATCGGGCGCTTGCGGGAACGCACGGCCGAGGCCCTGACTTCCGAAGCCGGCGCAAAGGGGCGGATGGCCAGGTCGTAATGACCGCTGAAAACCGGGGAAAGCGGGTCGACCACCGCGACGCCGACGCCGCTTTCCGCCAGCACGCAGGCCGTGTTGCAATAGCGGACCTCCACGGAGAAGCGGTGGGGCACATCGGCCTGGGCGAAGGCGCGCCGGACGATCGTGCCCATGCGCGTGCCCTGTTCGAGGGCGATATAGGGCGCGTCGCGCAGGTCGTCAGGCGTGATCGTCGCCTTGGCCGCGAGAGGATGCTCGGGCCGCATGACGCAAACCATGTCGCCGGTGAAGAAGGTCTCGGCATCGAGCCCGCGATCGTCGTCCATGCCCATGACGAAGCCGAGCTCGGCCGTCCCGTTCTCGACGCTCTCCAGCACATGCTCGAAGCGCCGGACATCGAAGGAGACCCTGACCTTCGGCCGCTTGACCAGGAAATTGCGCAGCGCCGCGGGCAGGACGCCGTAGCCCAGAGGCGGCGTCGCGATGATGCGGATATGGCCGGCGCGGTTCTCCTTGATGTCCTGCACCCTCGCCTCGAGGGCCGCATGCAAAGCGAAGATCGGCTCGGAATCCTCGTAGAGCGAGCGGGCTTYGGCCGTCGGAAACAGGCGGTTGTTGACCCGCTCGAACAGCGGGAAGCCGACCTGGCTTTCGAGATGCTTGATCGCGTTGCTGACGGCCGGCTGCGACAGCCCCAGTTCCTGCGCGGCGCGAACCGTCGTCTCACAGCGGATGACGGCGCGCAGCAGCTCGATCTGGCGAAGGTTCATATGATCGATCCGAATAGAGTGCTGCCACTCTATTCGATCAGCAAATCATGTGCCAATCCTGAGGCCTCACGCCCAGCGCAGGCTCGGAGGCGAGAGCTCGTCGACCGAACGCCCGGCCCAGTCGAGCGAGGAGGCCTTGGCGAGCGCGCGCCGCTGCGCCTGTTCCAGCCCATCGGAGGCGGCCTGATAGTCCATGGTCAGGACCTTGCCGTCGGCGACGACCTGCTTGCCCTGCACGAAGACATGGGAGACGGCGCGGTCGGCGGCCGCGTTGATCAGGCTCTTCAGCGGATCACGCGTCGGGCGCATCATCGGATGGGTGAGGTCGACCATGACGAGGTCGGCCTGCGCGCCCTTGGCCAGGCGGCCGATGTCGTCGCGGCCGAGCAGCTTGGCGCCGCCCAGCGTCGCGCCGCGGAAGACCTGTCCGGTCGTCACCACCGCATGGCTCTCGCCGGTGATGCGCGCATAGACGCCGGCATGGCGCAGTTCCTCCAGCATGTTGTGCGGGAAGGTGTCGGTGCCGATGCCGATGTTGACGCCGGCCTTCAGATAGCGGCCGAGGTCACGCAGCGTGAAGCCGCGCCGGCCGAAGACGGTCGGGCAATGCGCCACCGACGTGCCGGTCTCGGCGAGGCGCGCGAGATCGGTGCGGGTCGGCCAGCGCACCCAGGGGTGGTCGTCGAGGAAGATCGCATGGGCGATCGAGGCGTTGGGCGCGAGGAAGCCGACGTTGTCCAGCCACTGGATTGGCGAAAGCCCGCTGCGGCGGACCATCTCGTGGAACTCGCTGATCGACTGGCCGGCATGGGTCTGGATCGGGATGTTGCGCTCGTTGGCGGCGGCGATCGAGGCGCGGAACAGCTCCTCCGTGCAGGTGTCGATCTGGGCGGGGCAGGCGAGGCCGGAGAGCCGGCCGGATTCATGGGCGAGCGCGGCGTCGATGACCTTGAAGGCGTCTTCCATCGCCTTGCGGCCGGCGGCATCGTCGAGCTCGTATTCGACCTGATAGCCGTTGCGGGTGAACCAGCGGCCGTTGCGGTACATCGGCGCCATGACCATGCGCAGGCCGGAGGCCGCTGCGCGGTCGAGCCAGCCCTCGCTCGGGAATGAGAGGTCGACCAGCGTGGTCGTGCCGGACATCAGCAGTTCCGACCAGGCGACGTGGTTCAGATGCGGGATGCCCTCGGCATCGGCACGGAAGAGCCAGAGGAACTCGTAGAGCGACGAGTTGTAGAGCTTCGGCGTGCCGACCTCGTCGGTCATGCCCTTGTTGCYGGGCTCGCTCGATGGGTGCGAGTGGATGTCGACGAGACCGGGCATGACCATGAAGCCAGCGCCGTCGATCTCGCGCGCGACCGCGCCGGTGAAGCCACCGCCGAGATGCAGGATGCCGCTTTCGTCGAAGACGACATCGAGATTGCGGCGATAGACATGGTCGTCGGCCGCCGGATCATAGGCGATGACGATGTCGGCGTTGCGGATGCGGGTGATCATGATGCGGTCGCTGGTCCTGCTCATCGAGGTCATCCCGGACAAGCCGCGTCAGCGGCGCCGATCCGGGATCCATGCCTGAGCCGTTCCGGCATGGATCCCGGGTCTCCGCTTCGCTCCGCCCGGGATGACGGCGGAGCGAGAATGGCCGGGCTCAGCCGGCTTTCTTTTCCTGCGCGAGGAAATGCTCGGCGATCTCCTTGCCAGTGGCGATCCAGACATCGCCGTAGCCGCGGGCCCGCGCCAGGAAGTCGCGCATGATGCCGATGCGCATCGGGCGGCCGGAAACCTGCGGGTGCATCACCATCGAGACGAGACCGCCCCATTCGCGGGTCTGGTCGAGCTCGTCGTTCCAGATCGAGAGCACATGCTCCTTCGGGAACATCGGACGCGGGCTGAAGCGCTGCGACAGGCCGTAGAGCCAGTCATCGAAGGACATGTTGACCGGCAATTCGACCGGGCCCTTCGAGCCGTCGCGCAGCTTGTGGCGATAGGGCCGGATGTCGTCGCGGAAGGAGGAGGAGTAGACGATGCCCTTCTCGCGGAGATAGCCGAGCAATTCGTCATAGTTCTCGCCCGAGGGCGCGCGGTAGCCGACCGGCGTGACGCCGAGGATGCGCTTGAAGATATCGAGCGTCTTGTCGATCTCCTCCTTGTCGACGGCGAAGTCAGCGGGGTCGGGCCGCTTATGCGAGTAGCCGTGATGGCCGACCTCGTGCCCGTCCTTGACGATGGCCTCGCACATCCCGGGATGGACCTCGACGACCCAGCCGGGGATGAAGAAGGTCGCCTTGATCTCCATCGCGCGGAGCTGATCGAGGATCTTCGGAACGCCGACCCGCTCCTCGTAACCGCCGAAGGAGAGCGTCACCAGCCGGTCGGTGTTCTTGGCGTCGTATTGCAGCCAGGCCGTCTCGGCGTCGACGTCGAAGGCGGGGAACACCGCGCATCGGTAACCGGCCGGCCAGGGATAGTCCGGGGCCGGGTCCGAGAGATTGGCGATGCGGTGGGGGAAATCGGTCAGCATGACAGGCGTCTTTCGCGAGAAAGCGCCCCACCTCGGAGCGGGGCGCGATGGGAGCGGTTGGTACTCGGGTTCAGTTCTTGGTTTCGCCGTTGATCATGAGCTTGTCGACCTTGGCGTCGGCCAGCTCCCATTTCTTCAGCACGGCGGCATAGCTGCCATCGGCGAGCATTTCGGCGAAGGCCTTGGCGACGGCGTCGCGCAGTTCGGTGTCCTTCTTGGCGAAGGCCAGGCCCTGGTAGACGGTGGTGAAGGGCGTCCCCAGGATCGCGTAGTTCCCCGGCTCCTGGCCCATCAGATAGGGCAGGGTCTCGCTGCCCTGGACGGCGGCGTCGAGCCGCTTCTGCCGGAGCTGGGTGCGTGCGTCGGCCGAGCCTTCCGTGCCGACGATCTGCAGTGCAGGCTTGCCCTTGGCCTCGCAGTTTTCCTTGCTCCAGCCTTCCATCTCCTTCGGGAAGGAGGTGCGGCGGCTGGCGCCGACCTTCTTGCCGCAGAGGTCCGCGAGGTTCTTGAACTCGTCCTTGCGGTCGGCATTGGTGTAGAACTGCGCGCCGGAGGCGAGATAATCGACGAAGTCGAGCGTTTCGCGACGGCTCGGCAGATCGCTCATGCCGGACAGGATCATGTCGACGCGGCCGGTGGTCAGCGCCGGGATCATGCCCTCGAAGCTGATCTCCTCCCATTTGATGGTGATGCCGAGCTTCTGCGCGATCGCATTGCCGAGATCGATGTCGAGGCCGGTCAGCGTGCCGGTCTTGGGGTCCTTGAACTCCAGCGGCGGGTAGTTCGGCACATTGGCGACGGAGAGCGTCTTCTTCTCGAGGATGCGTGCCGGCAGGCTCTGGGCCTGGGCGAGGCCCGTGGCGGCGCAGAGCGCGATGGCCGACAGGCCGAGCAGGATGGATGTCTTCGACATGGCTTTCCCCTTTTTGATCAGTGCCTGACGGCGTTGATGAAGGCTTTGGTGCGCGTTTCCTTCGGATCGACCAGGACCGAGCGGGGATCGCCGAGCTCGACGATCTGGCCCTGGTCCATGAACGCGACGCGGTGGCCGACATCCCGGGCGAAGCCGAGCTCATGGGTGACGCAGATCATGGTCATGCCGGTCTCGGCGAGATCGCGCATCACCTTGAGCACCTCCGAGACCAGTTCCGGATCGAGCGCCGAGGTCGGCTCGTCGAAGAGCAGCAGTTCGGGGCGCATCGCGAGCGAACGGGCGATCGCGACGCGCTGCTGTTGGCCGCCGGAAAGCTGCGAGGGATAGGCGTCACGCTTGTCGGCGAGGCCGACGCGCTCGAGCAGGGCGAGCGCCCGGGCGGTCGCCTCCCTGGCCGGCTCGCCCAGCACCTGCACCGGTCCCTCGATGATGTTCTGCAGGGCTGTCAGATGCGGGAACAGGTTGAAGCGCTGGAACACCATGCCGATCGAGCGGCGCTGGCGGGCGATCGCCGCGTCGTCGAGCTCATAAAGCTTGTTGCCCTCGCGGTGGTAGCCGACGCGCTCGCCGGAGACCCAGAGCGCGCCGCCATCTATCCGTTCGAGCTGGTTGATACAGCGCAGGAAGGTGCTCTTGCCCGAGCCGGAGGGGCCGATGATGCAGAGCACCTCGCCCTTGGGGATCGCAAGGTCGATGCCCTTCAGCACCTTGAGCGTGCCGAACTGCTTCTCGACCTTCTGGGCGAGGACGAGAGGGGCGCCGGCGAGATGGTCGGGGTCGATCGTCCGGACTTCGGAGAGGGCGGTCTGGGTCAGGATGTCGGTCATCGTGCCAGCCCTCAGCGCTGCGCCGGGGCGGCGACGCCGCGGGCGTAATAGGCCTCGATCCGACCCTGGATCAGGCTGAGGACGGTGACGACGACCAGGTACCAGATCGCGGCRACGATTAGCAGCTCGATGACCCGCGAATTGGCGTAGTAGATGTTCTGCGCGCTGTGCAGGATCTCGGCGAACTGGATGACGCTCGCCAGCGAGGTGAGCTTCACCATGCCGATGAACTCGTTGCCGATCGGCGGCACGATCACGCGCATGGCCTGAGGCATGATGATCCGCCGCAGCAGCTTGAGCCGTGTCATGCCGAGCGTCTGGGCCGCTTCGTACTGGCCGTTGTCGACGGAGAGCAGGCCGGCGCGCACCACCTCGGCGGTGAAGGCGCCCTGCTGGATGCCGAGGCCGAGCAGTGCCGCGACGAAGGGCGTCATCACCTCGACGGTCTTGAACGAGAACAGGCCGGGTATGCCGATGGTCGGGAAGACCAGCGCGAGATTGAACCAGAGCAGCAGCTGCAACAGGGCCGGCACGGCCCGGAAGAACCAGATATAGCCGACCGCCGTCATCGAGAGCACGGGATTGGCTGACAACCGCATCACCGCGAAGACGACGCCGAGCGCGATGCCGAGCAGCATCGCCAGGATCGCCATGACGATGGTGTTGACGAGGCCGGTCATGATGGCCTGGACGGTCAGGAACTCGGCGACATAGTTCCACTCGATCTGCCCGACCGCGAAGGCGCGCACGATCGCGGCCAGCGCGAGGCAAACCATGGCGGCGCCGATGATCCTGCCGAAATGCCGGCGGGGAACGATGATGAGGTTGTCGGATTCAGCGATCATCTTGCCTCGATGGCTTCAGGTCGTCGGAAGGCGATGAGCGGGCGCGGGCATGCCGGGGCGCTGTCCGATCTTACCGTAGGGGAGCCGGCTTGCGAGGCGGCTCCCCATGGCGCGTCTATGATTTATCCCGCTGCTGTATTCGCCTGGCTTATAAGCGGAGCCTGCGACGGCCTTCACGGGCCGTCGCCCAAGAGCCCGCTCACTGTCCGGCGTCGATGGCGGGTTCGGGAAGGGCCTGCCGCTCGAGGCCAAACTTTTTCAAGGCCTGCTGGTAGGCGCCGTTCTTCATGACGGCCGCAGTCGCCTTGGCGACGGCGTCGCGCAATTCGGTGTTCTTCTTCTCGAAGGCGAGGCCGAAGAGCGTCTTGTTCAGCGGCTCGCCGACGAAGGCATAGGTGTTCGGCTCATCCGCCATGAGATAGGCGACATATTCGGGTCCGAGCACGGCAGCGTCGAGCCTGCCCTGCTTGAGATCGAGCCTCGTCGCCGTGGCGCCCGCCGTGCCGTTCACGGTGATCGCCGGCTTGCCCGCGGCGGCGCAGTTCTTCTCGCTCCACGCCACCGTGACCGGCATGTAGCTCGTGGTGCGCGGGGCCCCGACGGTTTTGCCGCAGAGATCGACATTGCCCTTCAACTCGCCCGCCTTGGCCGCCAGCGCGAAAGGCTGGGCGCCGGTGGCGAGGTAGTCGACGAAGGTGAGCTTGTCGCGGCGGGAGGGCAGATCGCTGATCGCGGTGCCGATCATGTCGATGCGGCCGGTGGTCAGTGAGGTCATGAGCTGCTCGAAGCTCATCTCCTCCCATTTGACCGGGACGCCGAGCTCCTTGGCGATCGCGTTGACGAGCTCGACATTGAAGCCGATGCGCTCGCTCGTCTTCGGGTCCTTGTAGGCCATGGGCGGATAGGTGCTCTCGATGCCGACCACGATGTGCCCGGCCGATTTGAGCGCGGCGGGCAGCGCGATGCCGGCTTGCTGAGCGGCGGCCGGCACCGCGGCCGCGAGGCTGAGCGCCGCTGCCAGGGCGGTTGCCGGAAGATGTCGGTTCACTGAAATCCAGGCGGTCATCGTCGTTCCCCGTTTTGTCGGCTTGCGAGATCGCCGGCCGCGAAGGCAGAACGATCCGCAGGCGGGCGCCGTTGTGGCGCCGCGGCGATCTTAGCGGGAGCGTTTCGGAACGGGGCGCGAGCCGGTGGCGTCGCGCTATGATTTATGTCCGGCCGCTATTCGGCGCGCTTATATGACGCGGCTGGCCCTGAGGCACGCCGGCTCGTCATGAGCCAGATAAATCAAGGGGATCGGAAAGCTGGAGCGGGTACCGGGAATCGAACCCGGGTATTCAGCTTGGAAGGCTGCTGCTCTACCATTGAGCTACACCCGCGACCGGCGCCAAATTCCCCATCATGGCAGCGGAAGTCAAGCGTCCAGCTCGCGCGTTCCGGCTCTCGGACCGGCTTCTGCACCTGTATGGCGTGCCGGGGCCGAAGAACGGCCGCCAGTGGCCGGAACGGATATGCTGCAGGAAAACGCAACCGCGGCTGGGCAGGCAGCGTCAGATGTGCCCGTCGAGCTGAGATCGGTCGCTTTGAAGAGCCGGCGAACCGCCTGATGCAGGCCTCGCCTCAGTGTCGGCCATCGCCTTGTTCACGACGATCAGCCGCAAATAGGGAGCTTTCGGAGGCATCCGATCCCGTGACGTCTCCGTGACGGCGTTCGCACGCCTGATCCTGGCACGCCGAAGTGCTGCAGAAAGCTTGCTTCCGGGTTTCATTCACTTGATTTCCAGCGCCGCGCCTGAAGCGTTTCAGAACGGATGGCGGAAAACATCCCCTATTTGGAGGAGAGGCGCGAAATGATTCGCAGGATCGCCGGGCTGGATCAACCAAACCGGCGCATGCCCAAGAGTCGCCTGGATAAGGATCGTCTGGATCGAGCATGAGCCGGCGTTCTGGTCATCCAGGTGGCGCTGACGGCATGAATGCGCTTGCCGCTGCGGCCCCGCTCCGCCCACGACGGAGAGGCAGGGGAGGCCAGCTTGGCTCGCGCTCGCTCAGAAGCCGAAGTTGAAGCCGGCCTTGAGGATATCGCCCGTTGTGCGGCTGCGCATGGATGCATATTGGCCGGGCGCCAGCCCCGTGAAGTCCCGTAGCGGAAGCTTCTGGTTGCCGAGGTCGTAGTGGGTGTAGTCCAGCCGGATCGTCGTGCCGGGCAGGATCGCATATTCGACGCCGCCGCCGAGGGCCCAGCCACTGGCCAGCGGCGAGCGTGAGCCGGCCGCGCCCGAGACCGCAGTCGGATTGTCCGGCGTGATCAAGCCCTTCTGGTCCAGGAGGCCGTAGGCATAGCCACCGGTGCCGTAGATCAGGAAATCGCYGAGCACGAAGCCGGCGCGGGCCCGGACAGTGCCGAGCATCGAGAGCTCGGTTTCCGCGCGGGTCGTGAAGCGCGTGCCGCCCGGATTGGCGGAAGCGTTCTGGCTTCCGCCCAGACGGGTGGCGGAGAGGTCGGTCTCGGCGCCGATCACCACGGCGCCGATCTGGTAGTTGAAGCCGAACTGCGCGCCGCCGACCATGCCATTGCCGTCCGGCGACAGCCGGCCGGGCAGCGCTGCCGGATCGATGGCGCTGGGAGCAGGAACCGGGGCGCCGAAGACGGTCGTGTTCGTGATGACGGTCGTATTCGTGACGGTGGTCTGCGTCGTCGGGAAGGAGTTGGTCGGAAGATTGGTGGTCGTTGTTGTTGTCGCTGTCGTTGTCGCAGTTGTCGTCGTGTTCGTGCTCGGTATCACCATCGGGCTGCCATAGGGGCCGGCGACCGAGGTCCGCCCGTTCTGGCGCCCGGCGCCGAGGGAGCCGCCGACATAGAAACCGGTCCAGCGCGGCCGTTCCGGCAGGAGCATCGGCACGGCCGGCGCCATCGCCTGCTGCTGTGCCGGGGGAAGCGGCGGCGTGTAGGCCGGCGCCCGGCGCGGGAAGCTGTGGGCCGGGGCGACGCCGCGCGGTGTGTAATCGGCGCGGCGCGTGCGGGGCTGCGCGGGCAGGGCAGGGCAGACCGGGCAGGTCTGGGCGACCTGGATGCGGTTGCGGCTCGGGGCCGTTTCAGCGAGCCGGATGGCGGCCTGGACATGCGACGACACCGGGTAGAGCCGCGCATAGAGCTTGAAGGATTCGGCGTCGCCGGCCAGCACCGTCTCGGCCCAGGCCCGTTCCTCGGTCCGCTGGGAGAGGATGCGCTGCAGGCGCAGGGCGCTCTGGTCGTCCAGATCAGCGGTGAGCACCGTCCCGTAGAGGTCCTGCCGGTCCCAGGCGATGGCGGTCCGCGTGGCGTCGGCCGGCGACATCCCGCGCAGCGCGGCTGGCGTCGGGCGTGCCGCGAGCGGCACATTGCCGGCCATGGCTGTCTGCGCCGGCGCCGTGCCGGCCTGACGCGGGAAGAAGGCGAATTCGGTGATGAGCGAAGAGGTGTCCCAGGGAATCTGGACGCCGTTGGTCGTGTCATAGACCGCCAGGCGGATGCGCCGGAAGATCTGCTCGACCGGCAGGCCGGGCTCGCGGGCCTCCTTCAGGAAGGCCGCGGTGAAGGGGCTGTTGGGGCCGGTGCCGTCAGCCGCGGCGGAGCCCGGCGAGGTGGCGAAGGCGACGAAGGTGCCGCTGCCGGAATCGACGCGGGCGAGGCCGGCCTCGCTGCGGACGCCGTCATTGGCACCGTCGACGATCTGGAGCGCGAGGCCGCGGGAGAGCTCCCGTCCAGCAAAGGGATTGTCGCGACAGGCGTCGAGAATGGCGATCTTGGACTTGGCGCCGGCGCCATCGAGACGGCGCAGGATCTCGCTCAGCGACAGCGCCTGACTTGGGATATTGGCCGAGGTTTCGGGGCGGATATCCGTGGGTAGGATATAATTGGCGCCGTCGAGCTGGACGGCATGCCCGGCATAATAGACCAGCGCCGTCGTATCGGGACCGCTCTTCCTGACCTTGTCGATGAAGACGTCGAGCGCCCCGCGCAGGCCGGCGAGCGACAGGTCGAGAGCGGGCGTGATGTCGAAACCGGCATCCTGCAGCATGGCGCGGGTGGCGCTGGCGTCGTTGAGGGCGTTGGGGAGCTTGGTGACGTTGGCATAGGCGCCGTTGCCGATCACGAAGGCGTAGCGCTTCTGCTGTGCGAAGGCCGGGGTCGCGCCCAGGCCGAAGGCCGCGAAGGCCATCGCCGCCATGACGCAGAGAAACGCGTGAGCCCAGGCCTGGATCCGCATCCTCGTGTCCCTTGTGGTGTCAGCGAAACGACTCGCAAGGACTTGTGTGGCGTCTGCGATTCCCGACGGCATCCGCCATATGATGGAGCTTGCGCTCCACCGCAGGCGAAGCAAGCCGAAACAAGGCCGGGCAGAGGCTCGTTGCTATTCGCGGCCGGCTGGATATTGCCGAGTGTTTCCGGAAGCTTGGTCTTTGACCCTAGGGCATTGTCTCAACCGAAGGCGGCGTATTGTGACGTTTTTGCCATAGGCCTGCGTCTTGCTTGGCCTCGCCTTGGGAGATGGCGCCGGACGCTCCTTCAAATGGATGAAGCGCCGCGCGCGGCCATAGGCTGCAATGCGGGTCGCGATGACGAGCGATCCAGCGATCAACCTTTACGACGCGGTGGCCTATCCGGCGCATTCCTTTGCGCAGACGCACCCGTCGCGCCTGGCGACGATCGCGCATTTCCACGGGATGCAGCCGGCGTCGCCAAAGGCGATGCGGGTGCTGGAGCTGGGCTGCGGGCGCGGCGGCAACCTGATCCCGATGGCGGTGCAACATCCTGGAAGCCGCTTCCTCGGCATCGACCTGAGCGGGGATTCGATCCGGCAGGCGAATGCCGGCGCAGCCGAGCTCGCGCTGTCGAACATCGCCTTCGAGCAGCGCGACATCCTCGCTGTCACGGCCGAGATCGGCACCTTCGACTACATCATCGTCCACGGCGTCTATTCCTGGGTGCCGGACCCGGTGCGCGAGCAGATCATCGCCCTGTTCGGCGAGCTGCTGGCGCCGCAGGGCGTCGCCTATGTCAGCTACAACGCGCTGCCGGGCTGCCGCTTCCGCGATATGGCGCGCGACATCATGCTGTTCGAGACGCGCGACATCGCCGATCCGCGCGAGCGGGTGCAGGTCGCGCGGGCGGCGCTCAAGGCCTATGCCGAGGCCAGCGATCCGGAGAACTATCACGGCGCCATCCTGCGCCAGCGGCTGCAGCAGATCGAAGAGCTCGCCGACAACGTGCTCTACCACGACGATCTCAATCCGATCGCGCGGGCTTTCGCCCTGCACGAGGTGATCGATGCCGGTGCGCGGCACGGCCTGCAATTCCTGGCGGAGGCCTCCTTTCCCAATCTGTACGGCGCCTCGAAGGGGCCGGCGCAGCGGATGCTGGCGGAGATTCCCCTCGATCAGCCGCTGCGGCGCGAGCAGACCATCGACCTGCTGATCGGCCGGCCCTTCCGCGAGACGTTGCTGTGCCGGGCGCAGGTGCCGCTGCGCCGGGGCGTCAGGGCGGATTCGTTACGGCCCTATTGCCTAGCCGCGGATGTCCAGCCGGTGCAGGAGGACGCGGAGGAGCAAGGGCCGGGCGTCGAGCGCTTCGCCTTTGCGGAAGGCGTCAAGCTCTCGGTGGATCTGCCGGCCTGCAAGGCGGCCTTGAGAATCCTGGGAGCGGCCTGGCCGGCGAACATGGCCTATGCCGATCTCGTCGCGCAGGCGCTGGACGTTGCCGCCGCCGAGGCGGGAGCGGATTTCGATCGCGACCGCGAGACCGCGCGGCTGGAAGAGGCACTGACCGCGATCTTCAAGGCCGGGCTGCTCGACATCAGGCTCGAACCGCCTCCGCTCACGACCACCATCACCGAAAGGCCGCAGGCGAGCCGGGTCGCGCGCTGGCAGGCCGCGACCGCGGCCGAAGTGACCGATCTGCGCCATCGCACCGTACTGCTCGACAGTGCCGTGGTGCGGAAATTCATCTGCCTGCTCGATGGCTCGCGCGACCAGCGCATGCTGCTCGACGACATGAATGCCTTCTTCGGCGAGGCGCGCGCAGCGAGCATCGTCGAGCCGGGCCTGCCCGAGCGGGCGACGGCGGAAGAGGTTGCGATGCATCTCAAGGACGTGGCGCGGCTCGGGCTGCTCCATGGCTGACGATTGTCGCACGCAGCGGTGCGGCGTAACCTTGCGTCAGTGTGAGGTGGAGCGCGGATCGTCGGGATGAGCGAGCGCTTCCGGCAATTCCAAGTCGCGTTTCCGGAGGAAGCCTGCCTCGCAGCGCTGATGCGCCTGCGCCATGGCGGCACGACCATGGCCTGCCCGGCCTGCGGCCGGCCGGCGACCTTCGAGCCGCGCCCGAAGCTGCGCGGCTTTTCCTGCAACCATTGCAACTACATGATCCATCCGGCGGCCGGCACGCCGCTGGAGAGCCGGCGCATCTCCCTGCAGCGCTGGTTCTTCGCCGTGAAGCTAATGGCCGAGCCATCGGCGAAGGCGGCTGTCACGGCCTTGACCCGCGAGGCGGGCCTGCCCCAGCTCGCAGCCAAGCGCCTCGTCGATGAATTGACCGCACTCGGCGAAAAGGGCGGTCCCTCCTGGCTCCCCGCCTTGCGCGAACTTGTGACCGGCAGGGGCGAGCCGCAAGCCGCTTCTGCCGCCGCCCGGCCGATGCCGCCGCAGGCGCCGGAACGGCCTGTCCCTCGGCCGCCAGCCCCGCCGCCGCTGCCCCGTCCGGTCGCCGAGGCCAATGTTCCGCGTGCGCCACCGCTGCCGCGCGAACCGGCGATGCCGAAGGCGCCGCAGCCGTCATCACCATCTCCGCCGCCTGCGCCACGGACAGCGCGACCGGAGCCCGAGGCTCCCGCTGCCGCTCCGAAGCCGAAGAAGGCGTTCTCGGGCCGCATGGCGATGGCGGGCATTGCGGCGGGCGTCGTCTGTGTCGTCGCGGCCATCGTGGGGCTGGCCTATGCAAGGCTGCAGCAGCAGGACAGGCCGCCGGACAATACCGAATTCGCTTCGGAGCAGGTGGTCCCGGCGCTGAAGGATGCCCCGGCGCGGCCGTCCTTGATCCTCTCCTCCGTCGAGCAGGATCTGGAGGGCGCGCGGCAGGCGGCCCAGTTCGCGCTCGACAACGATCCTTCGCTCGCCAACATCAAGGCGCAGGACGACGCGCCGACGCAGCAGATCCCGGTCAACCAGTTGCAGTTGCCGTCCAACATCCTCCTGGTGCCGCCCAAGGCGCAGGGCAGTGTGCCGGCGCCGGCGGGGCCGGCCTCGCCAAGCGGAGCGCCGCAGCCGCCGCCGATGATATCCAGCGGCGACCCGGACCAGGTCCTGACCTTCGGGCCGATCAAGATCCGCCGTCATCTCGTCGACACCATCGTGCGCGCGAGCAAGGTCGTCGGTGCCGATCCGACGCTCTTGATGGCTGTCGCGGACAAGGAATCTTCGTTCTCGACGGCGGTGAAGGCGCAGACCTCCTCGGCGACCGGGCTCTATCAGTTCATCGAGCAGACCTGGCTGGGCGTGATCTACGAATTCGGCGCGAAGCACGGGCTCGTGGCGGAAACCAAGCTGATCGGCAAGTCCGGCCGGCAGTTCGTCGTCACCGATTCCTCGCAGCGCCAGCGCATCCTCGACATGCGGCGCGAACCCTATATCTCGGCGCTGCTGGCGGCGGAGATGCTCAAGCGCGACACGTTGCGGCTCGAGCGGGCGCTCGGCCGCCATCTCACCGGCGGCGAGATCTACCTGATCCATTTCCTTGGGCCCGATGCCGCGCAGACCTTCATCGAGACGATGGAGGAGACGCCGGGCGTCAAGGCCGCGGAGCTCCTGCCGAAGCCGGCGCAGGCCAACCGGCCGATCTTCTACGTCGATGCCGGCGGCGAGACCAAGACGCTCTCGGTCTCCGAGGTCCACAAGAAGTTCAACGACATGATCAAGATCAGGCTCGACCGCTACAGCGCGGTCAGGCCGACGATGGGGGCGGGCGTCGCCCGGCCGCAGCCGAAGAAGTGATGGCCTTGATCGCGTGCCTCTCGCCGCGGGCAATCCCGCGCGCGGCGTTTCATTCCCCGCGGGGCCGGGGCTCGGGAAGGAGTGACGACCATGGCCGGCAATCGTTTTGAACAGGTCGACGGGCCGCAGGCCGATGCGATCACGCTCAGCCTGTCGGAGCGCGGCGGCGAGGCTTTCGGCCGGGTCCATTGCCCGGCGGAGCTGGCGGCGGGCCATCTCGTCAACGATTTCGTCAGCGACGAGATGGCTGCCAAGGACGCCTATCGCACCGCGATCCGCCTGGCCAACGAGATCAGGGCTCCGATCGTGGTCGAGGACGTGGCGGGCGTCTGGCAGGACGAGTGGGGCGTGCTCTACCGGGAGATGTGAGGGCGCCGGTCGCGCACCCCTGTCATTGCTCCGCTTGGCTCGCAATGACGGGGCCGCGCTTCCTCACTCGATGCGGAAATACTTGACCCCGAGGCCGAGCTTGCCGGTCTGGCGGGCGAGGTCGAGCTTGAGATTCCCGAAGAAGTCACCGGCAGGCGAGGGGTTGGGGCCGGAGAGCGCCGGCAACGGCTCCTGGCTGACGAGGGCGAGCACCGTCTGCGGGCGGGCCGCGCCGCCGGTCGATTCGAGCTTCAGGTTGAAGCTCACCTTGTCGCCCTCGCGCTTCATGAAGCTCGCGAGATTGTAGACGAGGCCGTCATCGCCGATCAGCACGACATCGAGATTGAGGCCGCCGCCGGCCTCGACCGAGCCGTTGAGTACCTCGCCGCTCTTCATGTTGAACGAGCCGATCTGCAGCTTCACGTTGCGATCGATCGCGAGGCCGGGCTGGCGCAGGAAATCGGCCATGGGGCACTGCGCCTTGGTCAGCGGGCGCAGGTTGATCTGCGCCTCGAAGCCCTGCGCCGCCTTGAAGGCGCTGTCGAAGGCGACGAAAGGCTCGGTGCCGCTGCCGAAGCCTTCGAGCACGGCCTTGCGATCGCCGATATCGATCGGCCAGAGGAAGAAACAGGAGCCGCCGTCATAGTCGCGGACGAAGCGTTCGATCCGCTCGGCCGGCGTGCGCGCATCGGGTTCCTTCACGATCGGCGGGGACTGCTGGGGATTCGTATTTTCGCCGGGAGGCTTCTGCGTGTTGATGGCGACCGGCGATTTCACCGGGGGCTTGGTGTCGACACCGGGCGGCGAGACAGGCGGGGGCGTGATTGCGGGCGGCCTGACGGGAGGCGCCACCGGCGGCGTGGGCGGAAGCTGCGTGCCGTTTTCGGTATCGACAGCAAGTTGGCCATCGGCCGGCTTCTGCTGCGTCGTCTGCGGGGGCGAGGAGAGTGGCGGGCTCGCATTGTCCGGCGTGGCCTTGGGGCCACCGGAATCGCTCCTTCCCGAAGCCGGGGTTTCGGGCTTGGTCTCGGTCAGAGCCGGCGGGTTGCCCCCGAGGGACTCGGTTCGGCCGGAAGGTGGCGGTTCGGAGAGCGGGGGCGGGGAATTGGCCGGAAGGCGTGCGGTCTGGCTGGTTTCGGCCGGCTTCAGTGCCGTCCAGGCGTAGAAGCCGCCGCCGGCCAGCAGGGCGAGCGCGGCGATGCCGGCGACCAGCGGCAGCGGTGAACGCGCCTGCTTGCCGGCTGATCGGCTGGCGGCCGCTGCGGCCTTCTTGCCGACCGGCTGCGGCTGCCAGGCGGCGATTTCGGCCATGTCGGCCGGGCGATTTTGCGGGTCGGGTGCCAGCATCCGCGCCAGCAGAGGGCGCAAGCTGGCGGCGACCTGCGAGAGATCGGGCAGGCGGCGGCGCTTGTCGAGGATGTCGGCCTGGCTGCCGCCCATGTCGATGGCGTGTCCGGTCAGCGCCTGCGCCAGCACGAGCGCGAAGGAATACATGTCCGAGCGGCCCGAGACATCGCCGCCATAGAGGCCGAGCTGCTCGGGCGAGACATAGTTGTATTTGCCGGCGAAGCCGGAGCCGATCACCGTGCCCTCGCCGAGGATGCTGGAGCGGGCGATCCCGAAATCGATGATCTTGGCGCGCGAAGGATCGCCGCCCGGCAGGATGATGTTGTCGGGCGAGATGTCGCGGTGGATGATGCCGAGCCGGTGCGCGGCATGCAGGCCCGGCGCGACGCGCTGGCGCAGGATGTCGGCTTCCTCGATCGTCAGCGGCCGCTCCTTGATGCGCTCGGAAAGCGGCTGGCCATCGACGAACTCCATCGCGAGATAGGGCGATTCCGTCACCGGATCGATGGTGAAGACGTAATAGCGGACGATGGCCTCGTTATAGAGGTTGTGCAGGGCCGCCGCCTCGCGCCGGAACAGGGCGAGGGCCGCCTCGTCGCGGGCCATCTCGGGCCGGATCATCTTGATCGCGACCGCATCGCCGGTCTGGATCGCGCGGCCGCGATAGACCTCACCCATGCCGCCGACCGCGATCAGGCTCTCGATCTCGTAGATGCCGTTGAGCTTCGTGCCGATGCGGGCATTGGCACGGGGCGCGATGACGGTGCGCTCGGAGTCGTCGCTCATGGCGTGTTACTCCCTGGCGTGCTGCTCCCTGCCATGCGCCGGTTCGGCATCCAGCGTGTCCTTTCGGCCTGGCCTTGTCGATAGTGGACGATGATGATCGTGACGTTGTCGCGCGCGCCGCGTTCGAGCGTCAGGGCGAGCAGGGCGTCGCAGGCGGCCTGGGCGCTCTCGGCCTCGACGGCGCGCAGGATCTCGGTATCCGCGACATGTTCGGTCAGCCCGTCTGAGCAGAGGAGGAAGGTGTCGCCATCGGCGATTTCGCCGCTCTCGATATCGAGCTCGGGCGTCTCGTGCACGCCGATGGCATGGGTGATGACGTGCCGGCGCGGCGAGCGCTTCGCCTCCTCGGCGGTGAGCAGCCCGCGGTCGACCATGTCCTGGACCTCGGTGTGGTCGCGCGAGATCTGGGTGATTTGCCCGGAGCGGACGAGATAGATGCGGCTGTCGCCGGACCAGACACAGGCGAAATGGCGCCGGTGGACGAGCAGCACCACCAGCGTCGCGCCCATGGTAGCGCCGCGCTTGCGGATCTCCTCGCGCAGCGTCTCGTTGGCGCCGAGCACGCTGTCTTCCAGCATCGCCAGCAGATCGGGCGCCGAGCCCGCCGCGCCCACCGCTTCGAGCGCGGCGACCACGGTCGCGCTGGCAAGCGCGCCGTTCTCGTGCCCGCCCATGCCGTCGGCGACCGCCCAGAGGCCGATTTCCGGCCGCAGGATGAAGTTGTCCTCGTTCGCCTTGCGCACCTTGCCGGTATGGCTGATGCAGCCGGTCTCGAAGTCTGAGGCCTCGCGTGGGGCTTCGTTCATGGCGCAACCCTCATGAGCTGACGCGCTTAGGTTCGAGATGGGCATCGAAACGACCCGTCAACAGGCCGGAGAAAAGATAGGGGTCGGGCAGGGCCTGACCGGTCAGCGCCAGCGGTTCGAAATTCGGCCCGCCGATTGTCCAGAGATAGGAGGCATGAGCATAGGCACGGGCATGATCCTCGACGCGCAGGGCCGCCAGCCGCTCGGGGAAGCCGGCAGCGGTCGCGGCGCTGACGATGGTGCCATCCGAAAGGCGTACCATGTCTTGCGGCGGGGCGGCGAGGAGGTGGTCATTGGGGGCGGGCAGGGCGGTCAGCCTTTGCGCCACGGCCTCGTAGCTCGCTCCCGGATCGAGTGCTTGCAGCAGAAAATCCTCGACCGCCTCGAACCATGGATCCTGCGGGTCGAGTTCCGGCGGCGGAATGGCTGCGCCGGGGCCGGCGGCAGCAAGGACGGTCAGCGGGAAATAGCGGCCGACGCCGTCGACCGAGGGCATGAAGGCGCCCGCGACCGTCTGCCCGCCGGCCTGCGCGCCGCCCAGCCAGAAGCGCCAGATCGGAGCGTTGAGATAAGCCTCCTGCCAGCGGTTGCCGAGTTCCAATCGGCTCGCGGTCAGCCCGCCCTGCAGCCATTTCTCGTAAGGCCCGAGG
>NZ_JBFRDQ010000036.1:0-51897 GCF_052113865.1 Allobosea sp. TAB14
TTGCAGGACCTGCCGAGGTCTATCGATGAAGAGCGCGGCCGTTCTGGAGCTTTTCGCGACGATAACCGAGATCGACGCCGCAGATTCGTCCGAACGCGCCATCGAGATATTTCAGGGGCTTCTCGAGCGTTATGGCCTGCACAGTTTCCTGATCGCCAGGTTGCCGGTCCCTCACGACAGGCAGTGGCATCGTGCGATCCTGCATGATGGATGGAGGAGCGAGTGGTTCGCCCGTTACAAGTCCGCGGGTCACTTCTTTTACGACCCTTGCGCCGCTCACTGCCGCCTCGCGGCGGAGCCATTCCTCTGGCATCAATTGCCCAGGGGCAGTTTGACGCCGCGAGGCCGTCTCGTCATGGATGAGGCCGCTGAATTCGGCATGAAGGATGGAATTTGTGTTCCGATCCATGTTCCGCTTGCCGGCCCGGCGGTGGTGACGGCAGGCAGTGACCGCGTCGAGGTACCACCCAGCGCCATGCCTCTGATCGAAGTGCTTTGCGTCCACATCTTCCGCAAACTGAGCTTGAAGAGCACATCGGATAACGAGGCGGGTTCCCCCTTGACGCCGCGCGAGCGCGAGCTGTTGCAGTGGAGCGCGCAAGGCAAAACGACAGAAGACATATCCTGTATTCTCGGGATCTCGACGAACACCGTCGAGAGCCACCAGCGCAACATTCGCGACAAGCTCGATGCGATCAACGTCGCCCACGCCATCGTAAAAGCTCTGCGCAGATATGAAATCCAGGTCTAGCAATCCCGGAATCCCGGCATAATTTTTCCAGCAGCGTTGACCTACCCCGTTCCTGTATCGTCGGGAGCGGTCATGGCTAAAATTCACGTGGTCACCTGGAGAAACAGAAGCCAATACAGACGTGAACTGGAGCGATATTTTCGTATCCGCTACGATATTTATGTCAAACGGCGGCAATGGCATGCATTGGCGCGACCCATCAATATAGAGATGGATGCGTTCGACACCGAGCATGCCGTCTATTTGCTGGCGCTCGACAGCGTCGGCAAGATCGTCGGTGGCTCGCGGCTTGTCCCGACGCTGCAGCCCCATTTGCTCGGCAACGTGTTTCCTGGACTCGCACCCGCCGGGCCGCCGCGGGCGCCGGACATCTTCGAATGGACGCGTTTCTTCATCAGCCCCGCCCTGCGCAGCCGAGGCGGATCGTCTCCGATTGCCGGCGTCGTCCTGTGCGGCGTGCTGGAGGCTGCTCACAAACTCGGCATCCGGCAAATCAGCGTCGTCTGTGAATCATTCTGGCCGAAGCGTCTGCGGGGCTTCGGGTGGAGCATTGTCGAGCTGGGAGAGATCCTGCAGCACCAAGACGGCGACATCGTCGCGCTGTTGATCGACGTCACACCAGAAGCGATCGCAAGCGCCCGCCGAGCCTATGGCATTCGCGAACCGATATTGGCCGACGCCGCGACGACGGGCTGACCCGTCGTGCGCAGCTGGGCATGCTGTCCCTGGGAGCTGGCAGAGTCGCGGAGCAGGTGATCGGTCTCCGGAGCCAGACTGTTCCCGGACATCGGCCATGACGTCATCTGGACGATCCGGCAGCCAGATGCGCCTTCGTCCCGATCGGCAGCACGTCAAGTCCATCCCCGGATTCCGTCAGGCCCAGCCTTGAAGAACGGGCCCAAGACTGATCACGGGTCTGACGGTCCGGAGGGGATCAATCAAATGGCAGTCTCGTTGCGTGTGCTCGGTCTTGACGATGAGGTCGTCGTCGCCGGCATCGCTGTCGACCCCGACAAGGAACCCTATTCCGGCGGGCCGATCGGCGACGTCTTCGATCAGTTGCGAGCCTCCCCGCCACGCCAGATTCCTTTCGCGCTTTGCGATGGCGACAGAGCCGTGGGCTTCATCGTCGCGCGGGAAGAAGCCGCTCTGCCCGCCTGGGCGGAGAAAGGCTGCATGACGCTGAACAATCTGCGGATCGACACGCGCCTCCAGGGTCGTGGCTATGGCAAGGCGGCAATCCGCCTCGCCGCACAATGGATCGCACGGGAACGGCCGGCCGTCACACATGTCATGTCGAGTGTGAACGTCGCCAACCTCGCCGCCTTCAACCTGAACCTGGCCTGTGGACTGACGCCCACGGGACAGGTCGTCGAAGGGCGCATCGGTCATCAGCGGATCATGATCGCTCCGATCAGGCGCCTTTGCAGCGATCAGCCGGGATCGACGTCGACAAGGAGCTTGTAAAGGCAATCGCCGGGCTCGGTCAGCATCGGAGCACGTCGACAGGCAACCATCCCGCTTTCGGTGAAGGAGACTGGCTCCGGTGCCTGCCACGGCCGATCGACGGCATGGATCACACCGGCGAGCTGGCCGGCCTCGACGACATCGCCCAGTTCCGCTGCCGGTTCAAACAGCCCCTTGCGCATGGCGTAGACAAAAGCCCCCCTACCCCGAACACGCATGAAGCGCGTTGGCGAGCCAGGATCGGCGGTTGTGCCGGACAACAGGCCATAGCGTTGCAGAACGCGGCGCAGCCCTTGCTCCGCGATCGCGAGGCCTTCCCGCGACAGCGCGGCGGCGCCGCCAAGTTCAGTGGTCAGCACCGGCACCCCCACCTTCTGCCCCGCCGCCGAGAATGTCGTCCTGCCGCCGCCGCCGGAGCCGTCACTGATGGAGGTGATCGGAGCACCGAACGAGACCGCCAGCTCGACGAGCTCCCGTTGCTCCTTCTCGCTTCCCCCGCTTCTGATCAGGGCGCATGGCAGGTAGTCGCATGAGCGTCCGCCGGCGTGAAGGTCGATCGCAAGGTCCGCCATGGCGAGGAGCACGGTGGCGACGTAATGCGCGATCATGGCCGTCGGGCCGCCAACGGGATCCCCTGGAAAGGAACGGTTGAGGTTGCCCGCGTCCAGCGGCGAGACGCGCCGGCCGGCCTCGACGGCAGGGGCATTGAGCGCGGGCAGGATGATGATCCGGCCCCTCACATCGGCCGGATCGATTTGACGCGCCAGCGCGGCCAGCGCGATCTGCCCTTCATATTCGTCGCCATGACTGCCAGCCAKGAGCAGGGCCGTGGGACCCGCTCCGTTCCGGATGCACAGGATGGGGATCGGCACGACGCCATAACCCGACAAATCGGTCGAATGGGGCACGCGCAGCCAGTCGCATTGCTTCCCATCCGCCTCGAAGTCGAGCGGTGTCCAGACCTGTGTGTAACCCGTCATCGACGCCCTCTCAGTGCTTCAGGATCGTTTCCAGGAAAAGTCGTGAGCGGGGGTGGCCCGACCTGCCGAAGAAGTCGCGCGCGGATGCGCGATCGATGATGCATCCTTGATCCATGAAGACGACCTGATCAGCGATTTCGCGGGCGAAGCTCATCTCATGGGTGACGCAGATCATCGTCATGCCGTCACCGGCCAGCGCGACCATGACGTCGAGCACCTCCTTGAYCATCTCGGGGTCGAGCGCCGAGGTCGGCTCGTCGAAAAGCATGACGCGGGGGTTGAGGCAGAGTGCGCGGGCAATCGCCACGCGCTGCTGCTGCCCACCGGAGAGCTGGGCGGGATAGGACATGGCCTTCTCCGGTATCCTGACCTTTTCCAGATGAGCCATGGCGATGTCTTCCGCCTCGCCGCGGCTCCGGCCGGCAACGCGCCGCAGCGCCAGCGTGCAGTTGGACAGCACCGTCAAATGTGGAAACAGGTTGAAGCTCTGGAATACCATGCCGGTCAGGCGGCGCGCGGCAGCCGTCTCCCTGGCGTTGACGCCAAGCGTCGTCCCCGCCCCAGCATTTCGGGAACCGCCAGAACGGCCAGGTAAGGCGTCGCCTTGAGGATCGAGACAAAATAATTGCCGAGCGGGGCCACGATATTGCGCAGCATCTGTGGCGCGATCACGTAGATGAGCGCATCGCGCCGGCTGAGGGACAGCGCCCGGGCCGCCTCCGACTGGCCTTTCGGAATGGCGTCGATCCCGGCCTTGAAGACCTCGGCCAGATAGCCGCTGTAATAGAGGCTGAGGCCCATGACGCCGACTGTCATCGAGCCGAGGCGAATGCCGTAGAATGGCAGGACGAAGTAGAGAAAATAGAGCCAGGCCAGCACGGGTGTCGACCGGATGAAGTCGATCACGAAACCGGTCATGAGGCCGGCGACGCCCCCGACGCGTCGCACCAGCTCGAAGAGAAAGCCGATGGCAGCGGCACCGATGCAGCTCAAGAGCGCCACGTAAAGGGTCATGCCGATCGCGCCGAGAATTGTCGGCACGCTGGACAAGGCGAAAGCCAGATCAAATCCCACCGGACCGGCTCCCGGGTGTGGCGACACGCGCCTCCAGCCAGCGTCCGGCCAGGGCGATCGGGTAGCAAACGACAAAGAAGGCAAGGAGCAGCGCGGTGTAGATCGCGACGGGATTGTATTCGACCTGCGCGATTTCCTTGGCGCGGAAAGTCATGTCGGTCAGTGTCACGAGCGAGACCAGCGCTGTCGCCTTCACCAGCTGGATCAGCGTGTTGACGAAGGTCGGGCTCATCGCGACGAGCGCCTGTGGCAGCTCGATCAAGAGAAGGATCGCGGGGCGCGACAGGCCGAGGGCCGCGCCGGCTTCCTTCTGGCCGGCCGGAATCGCCTGAAGACCGGCCCGCACCGCCTGGCTGGCATAGCCGCCCGCGTTCAGACCGAGAACCATGGCGCTCACCGTGAGGGCCGACAAGGTGATCCCGACGACGGGCAGCGCATAATAGAAGACGAACAGCAGGATGATGACGGCGGAGCTGCGCCAGAATTCGATGATGCCGGTCACCAGCAGACGGGTGACGCCGTGCGTCAGATATTGAGCGACGCCGAATACGAGCGCGAAGGGAACGGCGAAAACAAGGCCATAGGCAGTGACGGCGGCCGTTGTGCCGAGCCCTTGCAGAATGCCCAGCCAGATGTCGAGCAGGCTCATCGGCATCCCTATTGCTTCCGGTTGCAGAGGTCGGCGGTGGCGATGCCCGGCGGCACGGCTTCCTGTTCGCCGAAGCCATATTTCTGCATGATCGACGCGAAGGCCTTGGTGCCTTTCAGCTTGGCCAGTTGCTCGTCGTAGACGGCGCGCAGATCGACATCCTGTTTTCGGAAGGCGATCGCCGCGAAATTGGTATGTGCCTTGCCTACGTCAAATGGCGCGACGCGTTCGAGGCCGTCCGCGCCCTTCCCGGCCAGAAGACCGATGACCGTCGGCGATGCCATGAGTGCCGTGTCGATCCGGCCGGCGCGTAGCGCGGAGAGGTTGGATTCGATGTCCGGAAACAGCAGCATCCGGCTGTTAGGCACGCCAGCCGCCCCGGCGTTGGTGGTGACGACGCTGCCGCGACCAGCTCCCATCACGATGTCTTCGCGAGCGGCGATATCGGCATAGCCATGGATCTTCTTTGGATTGCCAGCCAGGACGATGGCTGCGTCCGGGGCCTGGAGGTCCGGCGCACCGAAGGCGACCTGCTTGCAGCGGTCAGGGGTGATCGAAAGTCCGGATGCGACAGCATCGAAACGGCCCGCCAGGAGGCCCGGAATGAGCGCTCCGAACTCGGTCACCTGGAACTCGAGGTTCTTCACGCCCAGATCGGCGAAGGCAGCTTTGAGAATGTCCGGGTGCCATCCGGTGGGTTCGCCTGTCTTCTCGTCGCGAAAGCCCCAAGGCGAGCGGTTATGGATACCGACGACGATCCTACCCTCGCGCAGGATCCGTTCCTTGGTCGTTTCGGCAAACGCGCTGCTTGCGTTCGAGATCAACAGCAAGGCAGCCGCGATCCCGAACAGCCCGATCCCTTTCACAGCCCGTGCTGCCATTTCACCTCTCCCGTTGGATGACTTGACCTTGCGCCCGGCAAGGGTCGGTTCCGCCGACGTCTTCGCGGTCGCTCTTCGGAGCCGGGCATGAATCGACGATCGTCCGGCCCATCAAACGCCGGAGATCCTCCAGAGCGGACCGAACATGCGACACTGGAAAATCCGCCAGGTCCGTATTGTCCTCCGCTTCGATCGCGATGACAGAGAGCTTCGCGGCGATCCCAGCCAGCGAGCTAGCGGGCGTCCGGGCTAGGCGCTCCAAGAGCTCTTGTTGGTGCTCGGCAGCCAGTGTCTCGGCGGTCTTTGCTTTCGAGTAGGCCCGCCTCAGGCCGTCGCGGCCCCCTGCCCTGCTCGCAGGTTTTCCGTCGACGCGCTCCGAAGAAGGCCCTCGCTCCAACAGCGCGGTCTCGAGCCGCTGCTGCTTCAAACACTGCTCGGCCGTTACGGCGTGAGCCTCGGTCCATGCCAATGACAACGCCAAGGCCGGGTCCGCCAACGTCGTGGCATGAGTTGGCTCGCAACCCGCAGAGCGAGCCACGGGCGTCGTCCAACTCTCCCGTCCACGCGTGACGAAAGGCAAAGTCGTGGTATTGTCGGAATCAGCCATGATCCGAGCTCCAGACAGCTTGGTTTTGGTTAGGTCGGGCATGGTGTTGCAACCACCCTGCTCGACCGCACACACCTCCAAAGAAGGCAGTTGGCGCGTGTGACATTGGAAGCCTAAGAGCATGCGGGACGAAAATCAAGCCCTATGGCATCAAATGATACTTTTGGTATAAATATCACCGGAGCACAGCTCCGTGCTGCGAGAGCTCTGCTGCAGATGGATCAAAAGTCGCTCGCGGAACTGTCGAACGTGTCGATCGCCACGATAAAGCGATTGGAGCCTACGATTGGGCCACTAAGAGCGAACAAGGTCACGATTGAAGCGCTTCGGCGCGCCCTTGAGACTGCGGGGATTGAGTTCATTGCTGAGAATGGTGGCGGCGTCGGCGTGCGCTTAGCCAAACGGTCCGATCAGACTTGAGCCAGCCCAGAACTTTCGAACCGAGAATGTCGGGCGAAAATGGCGTTGGCACCTGTTTCTGCAATGCCGCGGAGATTTGATGGAGCTATAATCGTCATTGAAGATGCAGGCGAGAAACGGGGCCGTGAAGCTGGGCTTGTCGAGCTTCAGACTCGGATGGCGGCGTTCCTTGTTGGAACGCTTTGCCCGGCACRCCGCAACRCCAGATTTCAGGATTGGAGCGCGAGTCGATTCGAGGCGAGGCACCGAACGTCCCGGATCAGGCTGATCCGAYAYAAAGCCGWAGCTTTGGTRGAGATTTCGAGCGCCCCCACGCTCCGTGACCGAACCCCTAGCGAGCGTTCCTCGTCAGGCGACCGGCGCAAGCCGCGCTGGAGCACAATGCATCGACCAAACCACCGGCCTTCTTATATTCTGACCATATGGTCATTTTGGTTGCGGTGCTTCTCGGCGGTGGCGAGCGCAAGTTCAAGCTCGTCGCCCTGCCCTCGCTGCCAGAATGGGCCGATCAGGCCGCGTTACCAGACGCTCCGAGTGGGCGGCCAGCTCGCCAGCACTATCGCTCTCAAATATTGGCTATCAGCCGAGGACCGCGGATTGATTGATTTCAAAGGATTCCCGGCCGGGTTGCCGGCATGGTTCGCCAACGGTATCCAGCAACCTTTTTCGGCCTTTTTACGAACCTCACAACCTTACCCATGCCGGCTCGCCAAGAGCGCCTATTTCGCTTCGCGCGAGTAAAGCTCGGCGTGCTTGATATCTGTATGGCCGACGGTGTCCATGATCTCTCGGGGGAGACCCGCTCCTCCCCGCACAACCGCTACCGCTCGAGATCACTGAGAAATAGTTTTCGGAAGTTCTCGTCATCGAGTTCCCTCCGGATGACCGCACAGGCGTCGTCCCTTACGTCAGCCGGGATGGCCTCGGTCGATCCTGTGGAAGCGGCGAACCTTAGGCTGAGACGCTCGATGGCCAAGATGTGGATCCTTTGCAGCTCGGCTCTCCCGCATTCGACGGCTTGCCAATCTGGGGGTGGAATGCCCAGCTCCTCGGCCAGCTGACTCCGAGACATGCCCATCGCCTTGCGCAGGACCATGATCTCGCCAAGCGTCATGATTGCCTCCCAATTGATCCGTGCGCCGGCAACTCAACGTTGGTTAGGCATCTGCGTTCCAGAGGTTTGACGCGWGGCACGGAAACGGGCGGAGGCCTATCCGCCAGAGACGGAGTGATAGACGCCGCCGGAAACGCGGGAGCGCCGGTCCTCCTCTTCGGTGTCAGAAGACACGTGTATGCTGCTCCACGGTTCGCCCTCCTGCGCTGAGGATCGGCTCGGCCACTCCGAGCAACCCTCGAAGCGCAGTGTAGGGCGAGCCACTCCGGYTCAGCGGACATACGGTCTTACGCTTGATCGACCAAGCATAGCGCAGCACGCGCCGCCAGTTGGGGACTGGTTGCATGAGAACTCCGGGCAATAAAAAGCCCGCTCGAGGCGGGCGGTGAATGGGGCTTATCTGCGGGCTGCGGGGCTAGGTCGGCGCGTCTGCTTCCGACCCGTCGCAGACCTATGATCGTCCCGGGCTTCGGCTAGGCTTGGCCAGGCACTATGCCGGTGGAGCGCTCGATCCGTAACTTCAACAGGCGCGTCTGAGAGCGCTTAAGCCCTTCATAGAATGGCTCGATCCGAACTTCGCCAAAAGCGGCTCTATATGCCATGGCGACATTCAATTCGGCCCGTCTCCGCTTTGCCCAGCGCTGTGTCGGGGAAAGCCGACGCACTAATTCAGCATATTCTTGAGAGGCCAGACAAATCTCACGATCTTGCTCCGCGACCGATAACTCTTCCCACAATTCCACGTCGTTCTCGAGCACGTCGTTTCACCGATTTTAATGCGGGCGCGCAAATGTCACTGTCAGACAAAACTCGACGGCGCCCTGAGCTTCACCTGAACGAAAAGATACGGCCCTCGTTCGGAGATGCTTGATCCGCTTTCGACCAGGTCGCAGGTTCGCCGCCATTTGGCCGGCGTGTAAAATTGGCCCARACCGGCGCCTGGCACGTCTGCTCAAGCAAGCCTGCTGAGGTTTTCGAGCTAAGCAGCGGTGGAGCGGCACCATGGCGTCGAGAGACCCGGCCTTTTCGGGCACCACGACACCTCTTCGATGTGGCGCCCGGCTGGTGAGGACGAATCGTAACGTCCTTCTTGCCGTTCCAGGTGGCAGAAGCCAGCCGGGTTGAGCAGCTCCCAGCCATTGGCGCTGGCTATTGCGAGCGGCGTTCGCCGATAGGCGAAGTGCTCGCTCGTCGCATGCATCCAATCGCGACCGGTCGGAGCTGCGACGAGCTGTGGTACCCGATCGCTCAACGCGTAACAGTCCAGTCTGGGTCCTGTCATCATTGTGCTTTCGGAACGACCTTCGTCACCGGGGAACACCGTCGCCGAGCTCCGGCCCTTCGAGATATCAGGGGCCGGGAGGGCCCACAGGGCCGACAGGACCTTGTGGGCCTTCAGGGCCGGCAGGACCGGCAGGACCATCCGCGCCGGCAGGACCGGCAGGACCGGCAGGGCCGGCAGGACCGGCAGGACCGGCAGGGCCGGCAGGGCCGGCAGGGCCAGGAGTACCGGCAGCGCCAGGAGTACCAGGAGCGCCAGGAGTACCAGGAGCGCCAGGAGTGCCAGGAGTACCAGGAGCGCCGGGTTGGCCGGCTGCCGTGTTCTGACGCGCCTTCGGCAGGTCGCCCGCATCGCGGCCGATATAAGTGGGCATATAGTCTTCGCGATCCCTCCGGATGAGGGTCTTCTCGCCAAGCCACGGCGACACGTCGTTCGTGCCACTGGAGCCGAAATAGACCCGCAAGCCCGCCAGGAAGCTGAAGTCGTTTCCGGAGGAGCGGCCGAAGCCGCCATCCGCCTTCTTGCCATAGGCGGCGTCGGCGAACAGCGCGGCGGCGGTATTGCCGAAATTGGTGAGATACTCCGCGCCGCCCACSARCTGGTTGCGGCCGCYRGTGTAGCGGTGGCCGATGTTCAATTTGARGTTATCGGTCACGTACCAGGCAAGGCGCACATCATCGAAGAATCTGGTTTTGTCGTTGYTGGCSACCAGGAMGSTATTGSYGAMGCCGCTATAATTGTTCCACTCGACGCCCGCGAGGCCCTCCAGAGTGAAGCGGCCGAAATAGAGCTGGCCTTCGATGCCGCCCTTGGCGTTGTACATGCCGGTATTGCCAGCGCCGGAGATATTCGCTCCCCAGCTCCCGGTGCCATACAGATAGCTGCCGTAAAGCCCAAGCGCGCCGACCCCAGGGTCGCGCCAGAACAGATGCGCCGCAGCGCCGCCCAGGGCYGTGTTGGAGGCCATGCCRCCKATGGTGTCGACCTGRAACCCGAAGGMGGAGCCRAGCGGCAWTGCGAGCAGGCCRCTGATCTCGCCAAATCCGGARCGGCCGTTGTAGCCRCCGCCSGCTTCGAGCCGGAYATTGGKGGCGCTGACGGCCTGRGKGCCGGTTCCGCGCTGGGCGCCCGGCATAACGCCATCGCCTTTCGTGACGAGGTGCCGCGGCTGAGGAGCACCTCTACTGCCAGACGGACCCTTCAGCCGCGAGATTTCGGCATCGGCGGCCTTCAGCTTGATTTCAAGCGACCTCTGCTTGGCCTGAAGCTCGGTGACGAGCCTGAACAATTGCTCATTGGAGACGCCCTGCGCCTGCGCCGGTGTGATCGACCAGACGGCACAGGCAATAGCCAGCGCAGAGCACCCGGCTCGCAAATTCTTCTCGCTACCGGCGATGAGAGCCGTCTTACCCTTGATGCCGTGATCGAGCATGTTCGCCCCCCCTGATCGCAGTAGTCACACCGCGACCTCTGCCGGAGCGGAACACATTTCGGACGTCTGACCAGAGCAGCGACAGTATCTGCTCCTGACTCCTCTTGACGGGATGTCTATTTTAAGCCGTGCGTCGGGCACGGAAAGATTCGCGGCTTTCCGGCTCTTTCAAGGATCGGTACGAGTATCGGTCAGCGCGAACCCGGCCTTGCCCAGGCCCTCCACGATATGGGCGATCTAATCTTCCTGGAACGCGCGCCCGCACCAATCAACATAGATTTCAATGGCGTATTTTGGCCTGAAATGGCGAATAATTGGGATATTCGTCTCTTCCCTGGCCCTGACACCGAGATACTCACAGACGCCCGTAAGCATAACGCGTACGAAATAGTGCTTCTCATCGATGCTTGTATTTATAGAAATCTTAAAATTATCTTCGTAATCGCGCTTGAGATTCTATTCCAGAATCGGAACACCATATGCCATTGCAGGACGGCATTATTCGCATGCGTTCGCACGCTGGACGAATTCGACGCCCTCTTCATAGCGCTCCATGACGTAGAGGCGATTGCCCGGCGGATCCCGGGTTCGGGGCTATGGCTCGCCGCCCCGCCCGCTCGAATTCCTCGAACTTCCCCATTGCGAACAGCACGGTCGAGCGCAGGGTGTGCGCCAGAGTCGAGTGCAGCGGGAACCTGCTGCCCCCCGGCGTGTTCGTCTTCACATCAGCCATATCCGGATGTGATTCGCCAATTCGGGCGCTTTGACCAGTCGGAATGGCAATCGACGCCCCTGTGAAGGAGGAGATCATGCCTGCAAAATCGGCTGCGCAGCAGAAAGCCGCCGGCGCCGCTTTGGCGGCCAAGCGCGGCGCCATGAAGAAGAGCGGGCTCAAGGGCGCATCGAAATCGATGGAGGCATCGATGAGCGAGGCCGAGCTGGAAAAGATGGCCTCGACCAAGCGCAAGGGGAAGAAGGAACACGCTTCCAAGCACTGACCGCCTAGGCGCGGAGGCCGAGCCGGGCTCCGCCAAGCAGGAGAGCCGTGATGACCGTCCGTTTCGAACCGCCCTTTCCAGAGCAGAAGCAACCGATGCCGGGCCGAACCGACGCGATGACGCCGCGGCCCGACCATGGCGAAACGAGTTATGTCGGCTCGGGGCGCCTCAAGGGCAAGCGGGCCATCATCACCGGCGGCGACAGCGGCATCGGCCGGGCCGTCGCCATCGCCTTCGCGCGGGAAGGAGCCGATCTCCTGATCTCCTATCTCAGCGAGGACGATGATGCGGCCGAGACCGCCCGCTGGATCGAGGAGGCCGGGCAGAAGGCGGTGCTGATGCCCGGAGATATCCAGCACCCCGCCCATTGCCGGGCCATCGTCGAGCGGGCGGCAGATGAGTTCGACGGGATTGACATCCTCGTCAACAACGCCGCGCATCAGGCGAGCTTCGATGCGATCGAGGAGATTTCCGACGAGGAGTGGCAGCTCACCTTCGCCGTCAACATCCACGCGATGTTCTACCTGACCAAGGCGGCCGTGCCTCACATGAGGCCGGGCTCCTCGATCATCAACACGGCCTCGGTGAATGCGGACAAGCCGAATCCGAGCCTGCTCGCCTATGCGGCGACCAAGGGCGCCATCCAGAATTTCACCGGAGGCCTGGCGCAAATGCTCGCCGGGAAGGGCATCCGCGCCAATGCGGTGGCGCCGGGGCCGATCTGGACGCCGCTCATCCCCTCGACGCTGCCGGCGGAGAGCGTGAGCCAATTCGGCAAGCAGGTGCCGATGCAGCGCCCCGGCCAGCCGGCCGAACTCGCGACGGCCTATGTCATGCTGGCCGATCCGCTCTCCAGCTACGTCTCGGGCGCGACCATCGCCGTGACCGGCGGCCACCCGATCATCTGAGGCACATCCGAAAGACGAGGGCGAAGCCTTGGCCGGAAAGCTGCAAGCCTATCGCGCCAAGCGCGATTTCCGGAAGACGAAGGAGCCGAGCGATGCGAGCGCGGTGGCTCCTTCCAACCGCCTGCGCTTCGTCATCCAGAAGCACGACGCGACGCGGCTTCATTACGATCTCCGGCTGGAGCTGGACGGGGTGTTCAAGTCCTGGGCGGTGACCCGGGGCCCGTCGCTCGACCCCGCCGACAAGCGCCTCGCCGTCGAGGTCGAGGATCACCCGCTCGCCTATGGCGATTTCGAGGGGACGATCCCGAAAGGGCAATATGGCGGCGGCACGGTCCAGCTCTGGGATCGCGGCTACTGGGAGCCGGAAGGCAAGCTGAGTCCGCAGCGCCAGCTCGAAAAGGGCGATCTCAAATTCACGCTCGACGGCAAGCGGCTGAAGGGCAGCTTCGTTCTGGTGCGGATGAAGCATGACCGCGATGGCGGCAAGCGTACCAACTGGTTGCTGATCAAGCACCGCGACGCACATGCGGTCGACTCCGGCGGCGACGCCGTCCTGAAGGCCGAGACCTCGGTGGCCTCGGGCCGGACGATGGATGCCATCGCGGCCGGGCGTGGACGCTCGCCCAAGCCTTTCCTGCTGGCCGAACAGGCCATCGATGCGGGCGCCGTCTGGGACAGCACCGAGGGATCGGCGGCGGATGCGCGCGCGGGCAAGCCGGCACGGACCGAGCCGGCCAGCCGATCTTCAAAAGCGGGGCACACCGCTCCGGCCGGCCTGCCCGATTTCGTTCCGCCGCAGCTCTGCCAGAGCGTCGAGCGGCCGCCGGCGGGGAGCGGCTGGATCCATGAGATCAAGTTCGACGGCTATCGCATCCAGGCGCGCGTCACCGGGGGCAGGGCCACGCTGAAGACGCGCAAGGGCCTCGACTGGACGAAGAAATTCGGCGCCGTGGCCAAGGCCTTCAAGGACCTGCCGGACGGCATCATCGATGGCGAGATCGTCGCGCTGGACGTCCATGGCGCGCCGGATTTTGCTGCGCTCCAGGCAGCCCTCTCCGAGGAGAAGACCGAGAACCTCGTCTTCTTCGCCTTCGACCTGCTTTTCCTCGACGGCGAGGATTGGCGCGAGCGGCCCCTCCTCGCCCGCAAGGAGAGGCTGGAGGCGCTGCTGCGCGACGCGGCTGACGGCGTCACCCTGCGCTATGTCGAGCATTTCGAGACCGGCGGCGATGCGGTGCTGAAATCAGCCTGCCGGCTTTCACTGGAGGGCATCGTCTCGAAGCGGGGCGACGCGCCTTATGTCTCCGGCCGTAGCGACAGCTGGGCCAAGGCGAAATGCCGGGCCGGCCACGAGGTCGTCATCGGCGGCTGGGCGACGACGGCAGGCCAGTTCCGCTCGCTGCTCGTCGGCGTCCATCGCGGTCCGCATTTCATCTATATCGGCCGGGTTGGCACCGGCTATGGCGCAGCCAAGGTCGACGCGCTGCTGCCGCGGCTGAAGCAGCACGCGGCCAAGAGCTCGCCCTTCACCGGCAAGGGCGCACCGCGACGGGCTCCGGGCGTGCATTGGGTCGAGCCGGTCCTCGTCGCCGAGATCGAGTTCGCGGGCTGGACCGGCGACGGCATGGTCCGGCAAGCTGCCTTCAAGGGGCTGCGCGAGGACAAGCCGGCGGCGGAGGTGGAGACCGAATTGCCGGCGCCGCCCACGGAAACCGCGCCGCCAAAGCCCGTATCGGGACGCGGCGGGCGGGTCGATATTCTCGGCGTGCCGCTGTCCAAGCCCGACAAGCCGCTCTGGCCGGATGCCGAGGACGGCAGGCCCGTCACGAAGCTCGACCTCGCCCGTTATTTCGAGGCTGTCGGCGCCTGGCTGCTGCCGCATATCCAGGGCCGGCCGTGCTCGCTGCTGCGGGCGCCCGACGGGATCGAGGGCGAGGTGTTCTTCCAGCGCCACGCGGGCCTCGGCACATCGAACCTGTTCGAGCTGGTGAAGATCTTCGGAGACAAGAAATCCTATCTCCAGATCGACCGGATCGAGGCCTTGATCGCGACCGCCCAGATCGGCGGAATCGAACTGCATCCCTGGAATTGCCGGCCGGGCGAGCCGGAGGTGCCGGGGCGGCTGGTCTTCGATCTCGACCCGGGGCCGGGCGTTTCCTTCGATGCGGTGATCGCGGCGGCCAGGACCATGAAGGAACGGCTCGAAGCGCTCGGCCTCGTCAGCTTCTGCAAGACCACCGGCGGCAAGGGGCTGCATGTCGTGACGCCGCTGGCGAAGCCCGGTCGCGGAGGCCTGGACTGGCCGGCCGCCAAGGACTTCGCCCGCCGCCTCTGCGCGGCGATCGCTGCCGATGAGCCGGAGCGCTATGTCGTCAACATGGCCAAGCGCCTGCGCAAGGGGCGGATCTTCCTCGATTATCTCCGCAACGATCGCATGGCGACGGCGGTGGCGCCGCTCTCGCCGCGCGCAAGGCCCGGCGCCCATGTCTCGATGCCATTGACCTGGGCGCAAGTGAAGGCGGGGCTCGCCCCCGCCCGCTACACGATCCGCACGGTTCCGAAGCTCCTGACCACGAGCAAGGCCTGGGACGATTACGACGAATCCGAGCGGCCTCTCGCCGAGGCGATCAGGAAGCTCGGTCGCTCCTGATGCCGGGCGGAACGGATCGGGAGACGATGCGTTTCGCGTCGGACTGGAGTGAGCAAACATRGCCCAGCGGACATTCTGGAAAGGCTATCTCAAGCTCTCGCTCGTGACCTGCCCGGTCGCGATGATGCCGGCGCATTCGGAGAGCGAGAAGGTCCGCTTTCACACGCTCAACCGCAAGACCGGGCATCGCATCCAGAGCCGCTTCGTCGACGCCGTCACCGGCAAGCCGGTTGCCGAGGACGACGAGGTCAAGGGCTATCCCAAGGGCGATGACGACTATGTCATGCTGGAGGATGACGAGCTCGACGCCGTCGCGCTGGAGAGCACGCGCACCATCGATATCGAGGTTTTCGCGCCGCGCTCTTCCGTCGGCTGGATCTGGTACGACACGCCGCATTACCTCGTGCCCGACGGCAAGATCGGCGATGAGGCTTTCTCGGTCATCCGCGAGGCGATGAAGGCGACCAAGACCGTCGGCATCTCCCGCGTCGTGCTCTATCGGCGCGAGCGGGCCGTGCTGCTGGAGCCGCGCGACAAAGGCATCGTGCTGTGGACGCTGCGCTATGGCGACGAGGTCCGCGACGAGAAGGAGTATTTCGCCGATGTGAAGACAGCCAAGCCCGAGCCCGACATGCGCGCGCTCATGGAAAAGCTGATCACGTCGCGCACCAGGGACTGGTCGCCCGATCTGGTGCAGGATCCTGTCCAGGACGAATTGTTGAGCATCATCAAGGCCAAGCAGAAGGGCCGCAGGCCGGCCCGGAAAGCCACGCCGGTGGCCAGCGAGGGCAACGTCGTCAGCATCATGGATGCGCTCAAGCGAAGCCTCGAACCGCGGAAGTGATCAGCTTGCCTTGCGCCGCGGCTCGGCTTTGGCGGGTTTGCGTTTCGCGGTCGATTTGACGCCGGATGTCTGGCCGGCCTTGGCGCTCCGCCGGAGGGCGTCGAGCAGGTTGACGACCTTCGCCGGCTCGGGGCGCTTCGCCGGCTTGATTGTCCGCCCCTCGATCTTCGCCTTGACCAGCTCGGCCAGCGCGCTTTCGTAGCGATCGTCGAAGGCCTTGGGGTCGAAGCGACCTGCCTTGGTGCGGATGATGTGCTCGGCGAGCTCCAGCATCTCGCCCTCGATCTTCAGCTTCGGAATGTCGTCGAAGGCGCTCTGCGCCGGCCGGACCTCATAGTCGAAATGAAGGGTCGTCGCGACCATGCCGGCCTCATGCGGCCGGATGAGGATCGATCGCATGCGCCGGAAGATCACGGTGCGCGCCAGGGCGGCCGCATCCCGGCGCGCCATGGCGTCGCGGATCAGGCTGAAGGCCTCGGCGGCGACCGGCGTACTCGGCGTCACGTAATAGGGCCGATCGAGGTACAAATCGTCGATCTCGTCGCAAGGCAGGAAGGTCGCGACGTCGAGAACCTTGTCGCTGTCGGGAATGGCCTCGGCGATCTCCTCCGGCTCCAGGACGATGTAGTCGCCGTCGCCGCGGTCATAGCCCTTGACCTGGTCTTCCTTCTCGACCGGCTTTCCCGAGACCTCGTCGACGAACTGGCGGTGGACCCTGTTCCCGGTCTTGCGGTTCAACATATGGAAGGAGATGCGCTCACTGGTCGAGGCCGCCGTGTAGAGCGCCACCGGGCAGGTGATTTCGGCGACTTTGAAGACGCCCTTCCAGATTGCGCGCGGCGCCATGTCTCCAGCCTCGGCATCAGAGCAATGATTGCGAGGAAGGAACGGTCCAGTCCGGGCGATGGTTCCGAAGCCGGAACGGGATCAATCCATCACGATCGGCTTGCCTCGGGCCCCAGCGGCACTGGGCGCGTTCTGTCGCGCTCCAGGCTCGCTTTGCGTGAGGCGCTGGCCTCTCCGCAAGGGGCGGGTCGTATCGTCTCACCCGTATTCCGCCGTATTGACGCGATAGGCGCAATCGGGAATTGAACGTTATCGACCGCCTGCAAGAAGGACTGTCCATGTCGGCCCAGCGCGCCCGCTCCCCGTCGCGTTTCGCCCTGCCCGGTCTTCTGCTGTGCGCCACGGCCCTGGCCGGCTGCAATCAGGAAAAGGCGGCGCCTCCGGTGCAGCCTCAGGTCCAGGTCAGCGTCGTCGTGCTGCATCCGCAGCCGGTCGCGATCACCGCGGAGCTGCCCGGACGCGTCTCGGCCAATCTCGTCGCCGAGGTCAGGCCGCAGGTCAACGGCATCATCAAATCGCGCCTCTTCAAGGAGGGCAGCGAGGTCAAGACCGGGGACGTCCTCTACGAGATCGACCCCGCGCCCTACCAGGCCACCCTCGACAGCGCGGTCGCGGCCCAGCAGAAGGCGGAAGCGGCCGTCGCCAACGCCCAGATCCGGGCCAACCGCTATCAGGAGCTGTTCCAGCGCAACGCCGGCAGCCGCCAGGACATGGACGACGCCAACGCCACGCTGGCGCAGGCCCAGGCCGATGTCGCCTCCGCCAAGGCGAATGTGGAGACCGCCCGGATCAATCTCGCCTACACGAAGGTCACGGCGCCGATCGACGGACGCATCGACAAGTCGGCGCTGACGCCCGGCGCGCTCGTCACCGCAAACCAGGCCACCGCATTGACGACGATCCGGAAGCTCGAGCCGATCAATGTCGACGTTACGCAGTCGAGCACCAACCTGCTGCGCTTCCGCGACGACATCGCTTCGGGGAAGCTGCGCTTCACGGGCCTCAACGTGGCGGTGAAGCTGAAGCTCGACACCGGCACCGAATACAACCAGTCCGGCAAGCTCGAATTCGCCGAGGCCAATATCGACCCGACGACCGGGACGTTCTCGGTGCGCGCCGAGTTCCCCAATCCCGACCGCATCCTGCTGCCGGGCATGTTCGTGCGGGCCGTGATCCAGGAAGGCGTCGCCGAGAACAGCTTCCTGCTGCCGCAGCGCGGCGTGGGCCGCAACACCAAGGGCGAGGCGACGGGCAAGTTCGTCGGGCCGGACGGCAAGGTCGAGGAGCGCGTGCTGGCCACCCGCCGCAACATCGGCAACAACTGGCTGGTGGACAGCGGCGTCAAGGACGGCGAGCAGCTCATCGTCGAGGGCGGCCAGCTCGTCCGGTCGGGCCAGACCGTGACCGTCAGCGAGGTCTCCATCGACGAAGCGACGGGTGAGCTCAAATCGGCCAACCGGCGGGCGGAAGCCAGCCCCAGCACGGTCAAGAACTGACCATGTCGCGCTTCTTCATCGAGAGGCCGATCTTCGCCTGGGTCGTCGCCATCGTGATCATGCTGGCGGGCGTGCTCGCCCTGCGGACCCTGCCGGTCTCGCAATATCCGCAGATCGCGCCGACAACCGTGCAGATCAGCGCCAATTATCCGGGCGCCGACGCCCAGACCGTCGAGAACTCGGTGACCAAGGTCATCGAGCAGGGCATGACCGGCGTCGACAACCTGCAATACATGACGGCGACCTCGACCTCGACCGGCAACGCCACGATCACGCTGACCTTCACGAACGCGGCCGATCCGGACGTGGCGCAGATGCAGGTGCAGAACAAGCTCGCGCTCGTGACGCGCCAGTTGCCCCAGGTCGTGCAGAGCACCGGCGTCACCGTCGCCAAGGCCGCGACCGGCTTCCTCATGGTCGCAGCCTTCGTCTCCAGCGACGGGCGGCTCTCGACCACGGACCTCGCCGACTATGTCGACTCGACGCTCAACGACACGCTGAAGCGCGTCGAAGGCGTCGGCACGACCCAGCTCTTCGGCGCCGGCTACGCGATGCGCATCTGGCTCGACCCCGACAAGCTGCAGAAATACGCGCTGATGCCGGGCGACGTGATCAACGCGATCCAGGCCCAGAACGTGCAGATCTCGGCCGGCCAGCTCGGCGGGCTGCCGCAGGTCAAGGGCCAGCAGCTCAACGCGACCGTGACCGCGCTCAGCCGCCTGCAGACGCCGCAGCAGTTCGAGAACATCATCCTCAAGAGCGGCACCTCGGGCTCGATCGTCCGGATCAACGACGTCGCGCGCGTCGAGCTCGGCGCCAAGAGCTACGACACGGTCAGCTTCTACAACGGCAAGCCGACGACCGGCCTCGCGATCAGCCTCGCCACCGGCGCGAACGCGCTCGACACGGCGGCCAAGGTCAAGGCCACCATCGAGCGGCTGGCGCCGACGCTGCCGGAGGGGGTCGAGGTCGTCTATCCCTACGACACCACGCCCTTCGTCCAGCTTTCCATCGAGAAGGTGGTGCACACGCTGTTCGAGGCGATCCTGCTCGTCTTCGTGGTGATGTTCGTCTTCCTGCAGAGCCTGCGCGCGACGGTGATCCCGATGCTCGCCGTGCCGGTCGTCCTGCTCGGCACCTTCGGCGTGCTCGCCGCCGCCGGCTATTCGGTGAACACCCTCACCATGTTCGCCATGGTGCTGGCGATCGGCCTGCTCGTCGACGACGCGATCGTCGTGGTCGAGAATGTCGAGCGCGTGATGCACGAGGAAAAGCTCGGCCCCAAGGAAGCGACGATCCGCTCGATGGGCGAGATCACCGGCGCGCTCGTCGGCATCGCCACGGTGCTCTCGGCGGTGTTCGTGCCGATGGCCTTCTTCGGCGGGTCGGTCGGCGTGATCTACCGGCAGTTCTCGGTGACGATCGTCACCGCCATGATCCTGTCGGTCCTCGTCGCGATGATCCTGACGCCCGCGCTCTGCGCCACGCTCCTCAAGGCGCCCGGCGAGCACAGCAAGACATGGGCTCCCTTCGCCTGGTTCAACCGCAATTTCGACCGCACCACCAATGGCTACCGCAACGGTGTCGGCGGGATGATCAAGCGCCCGATGCGCTTCCTGCTCGTCTTCCTGCTGATCGGCGGCGGCATGGGCTATCTGTTCGCGCGGCTGCCCAGCTCCTTCCTGCCCGACGAAGACCAGGGCGTGCTGTTCACGCTCGTGCAGCTTCCGGTCGGAGCGACACAGGACCGGACGCTCAAGGTGCTCGACGAGGTGCGCGAGCACTACCTGACCAAGGAGAAGGATCTGGTCGAGGGCGTCCTGACGGTCGGCGGCTTCAGCTTCAGCGGCCAGGGGCAGAATGTCGGCCTCGCCTTCGTGCGGCTCAAGCCCTTCGAGCAGCGGCCCGGCAAGCAGGCGACGGCGCAGGCCATCGCCGGGCGCGCGATGGGCGCGTTCCGCACGCTCAAGGACGGCTTCGCCTTCGCGCTGGCACCGCCCGCCCTGCAGGGCTTCGGCAACACGTCGGGCTTCGATTTCTACCTGCAGGACGTCGCCGGCGCCGGCCATGAGCGGCTGATGCAGGTCCGCAACCAGCTCCTCGGCCTCGCCGGGCAGAGCAAGCTGCTCACCGGCACCCGGCCGAACGGGCAGGAGGACCAGCCGCAATACTCCGTCACCATCGACCAGGAGAAGGCGAGCGCGCTGACCCTCTCGCTCGCGGACGTCAACACGACGCTCTCGGCGGCCTGGGGTTCGGCCTATGTCAACGACTTCATCGATCGCGGCCGCGTCAAATCGGTCTATGTCCAGTCGGATGCGCCCTTCCGCATGCAGCCTCTGGATGTCGGGCGCTGGTATGTCCGCAACCAGGAGGGAGGCATGGTGCCGTTCTCGGCCTTCGCCTCCGGCCAATGGAGCTACGGCTCGCCACGCCTCGAACGCTATAACGGCGCCTCGGCGGTCGAGATCCAGGGGGCGGCCGCGGCCGGCGTCAGCTCGGGCGCGGCGATGGACGAGATCGACCGGATCGCGAGCCAGCTTCCGACCGGCTTCGGGCATGAATGGACGGGGTTGTCCTATCAGGAGCGGCTGTCGGGCAGCCAGGCCGTCGCGCTCTATGCGCTGTCGATGCTCGTCGTCTTCCTGTGTCTCGCCGCGCTCTATGAGAGCTGGTCGATTCCCTTCGCGGTGATGCTGTGCGTGCCGATCGGCATCTTCGGCGCGCTCGCGGCGGCGACGCTGTTCGGCCAGAGCAACGACGTCTACTTCAAGGTCGGCCTGCTCACCACGATCGGGCTGGCGGCGAAGAACGCCATCCTGATCGTCGAGTTCGCGATCGAGCAGGAGGCGTCCGGCAAGGGGCTGATCGAGGCGACGCTCGAAGCGGCGCGCCAGCGCCTGCGCCCGATCCTGATGACCTCCTTCGCCTTCATCCTCGGCGTGCTGCCGCTCGCGGTTGCGACCGGCGCCGGCTCCGGCAGCCAGAACGCGATCGGCATCGGCGTGATGGGCGGCATGATCGCGGCCACCGCCATCGGCGTCTTCTTCGTGCCGTTGCTCTATGTCGCCGTGGTCCGCCTCGTCCGGCGGCTGCGCGGTCAGGGCAAGGATACCAAGGAAGCCGAGACGGCGGCCTGAGGCTCTGCCCTTGGTCGAAACCGCTCCGTCATTCCGGGCGCAGCTCTCGCGCCTGGTCCGGAATGACAGCGTGCATCCTGCTCTTACTTTTTGATGAGAGACGGATTCAGATTTCAGATGGAAACACTTGTGATTCCATCTGAAATCATCCTGCACTCACTTACGCCAGCTCGCGCCGCCGACAGCGCTCTCAGGGCGCGAAGGCAAGCGGGCGGCCCGTCTGCGGATGCTGCAGCACCGTCATCCGCACGCCGTAGATCGCCTCGAGCTCGGCAGGACGCATGATCGCGTCGGGCGCTCCGCGCGCGATCATCCGCCCCGAATGCAGGGCGACGATCTCGTCGCAATAATTCGCCGCCATGTTGACGTCGTGCAGCACGACGACCACGCCGATATTGCGCTCCTGCGAGAGGCGCCGCACCAGCGCGAGCACCTCGATCTGATGCGCGACATCGAGCGCCGAGATCGGCTCGTCGAGCAGGAGATATTCCGCATCCTGCGCCACCAGCATGGCGAGCCAGACGCGCTGGCGCTCGCCGCCCGACAAGGTGTCGACCAGCCGGTCGGCGAAGCGCGCGACATCGGTCAGCGCCATCGCCTCCCTGACCTTATCGCGGTCCCGCTCACCGAACCGGCCGAGCGCGCCGTGCCAGGGATAGCGGCCGAGCGCGACGAGCTCCTTCACCAGCATGCCGGAAGCCGGCGGCGTCTGCTGCGGCAGATAAGCGACCTTGCGGGCGAAGGCGCGGTCGCCCCATTCCGGCAGCGCCCTGCCCTCGAAGCGGATGGTTCCGCCGGACACCGGCTGCTGGCGGGCCAGAAGCTTGAGCAGGGTCGATTTGCCCGAGCCGTTGTGACCGATGAGCCCGACGACGCGGTGGCCGGGCAAGGTCAGGCTCAGCGGCTCCAGCAGCACGCGGCCGGGGATCGCGAAGCTCACCGCGTCCAGCGCAAAGAGCGGCTGCGGCACGGCCGGCTGGAGCGCGGCGGAAGGAGAGGCTGTCTCGAGCATGTGCATCATCGTTCCTTCTAGAGCATCGGCCCGAAAAGTGGCATGCGGTTTTCGGAAAAAAGCCGATGCAAAAACAAAGAGCTACGGCATCGGACTGAATACGATATTCGGTCCGATCCGTAGGCGGTCGAACCCGGTTCAGTCGCGCTCGCGCTCGACCGCGGCGTGGCCCCGGCGCCAATACGCCGCGACGAGGTGGCGATCCCTGGCCATGCCGCGCTCCTTGCGCAGATAGGTCCTGATCGCACGGGCGGAGGCCTGCTCGCTGCCGATCAGGGCATAATGCGCCCCGCCTTGCGGCCATTCCACCGCCCGGATGGCCCGTTCGAGCAGATCGGTCGAGCCGGCTTCGGCGCCGTTGCGATGCAGCCAGCGCAGATCGAGCGTGGCGGCGGAAGCGATCGGTTGCTCCTCCCGCGCATCGGCGACCTCGATACGCAAGATCGCCTTCGCACCAGCCGGCAGGCTTTCCGCGAAACGCGCGATCACCGGAAGCGCAGTTTCGTCGCCGCCGAGCAGGTAGCAATCGGCCGGGACGATCTCGCCGCCGCCCGGCCCCATCAGGCCGACGGTGTCGCCCGGCCCGGCCGTACGCGCCCAGACGGAGCCGGGCGTGTCCTCATGCAGCACGACATCGATATCGACCTCGCCGCGGGCATGGTCGAGGCTGCGGATGGTGTAGACGCGCGTCGTCAGCTCGTCCTCGCCCTTCGGCCAGAGCACGCGGCCATCGGGCGCCAGCGACGGCCAGACGGGCGCCCTGCCCTGCGGCGGGATCAGCACCCGGACATGCAGGCCGCCCGTCTCGAGCTGGCCGACATCCGCGACCGCAAGCGTGACGCGCTGCATGCGTGGGGTGACCGGGCGGCTCGCACGCACGGTCGCCTGATGGAAATACGGAATCGCGGTGAGGTCGCAGCCATCGCCGCTCCAGAGGAAAGCGGGTGCCGACCCTTCAGTGCATTCGGCGATGTGTTCGGCCAGCAAGGAGCGGGCGATGAACAGGTAATTCAGTTGATCCGACGCGGCATGCAGGTGCAGCGCCTGCGCCCCGGCCTCCATCTCGACGGAGCCCATCCGGCTCTCGAAGCGGCCGCGGGGTCCGTCCCGCGTCACGGTTCCGCGCTCCGTGAGACGCTCGCAGAGACGATCCAGCAGCGCATGCGGATCGGGCAGCGCGATCGAGGTCGATGCGGTGAAAAGGATCGTCTCAGTCATGGCTTTCCGCTCCGCGGCTCAAGAGCCAGATCAGGTAGGGGCCGCCGATCAGGGCGGCGAAGAGCCCGACCGGGATCTGGTAGGGGTAGATGACGACGCGCGACAGCCAGTCGGCCAGCACCATGACGCCTGCGCCCAGCGCCATCGCCGCGGCAAGCTGATGACGGCCCTGGGCGAAGCCGGAGAGCCGCGCCAGATGCGGCGCGACGAGGCCGATCAGGCTCAAGGGCCCGATCAGCAGCGAGGCGAGGCCGGTGAGCAAGGCGGCGAAGGTCGCCAGCGTCAGCCTTCCAACGCGGCGCGGCAGGCCGACCGCAAGGCTCACCCCCTCCCCCAGCGGCAGGATGTCGAGCCAGCGCGAGAACAGGAACAGCGGCAGGCAGAGGGCGACGCAGCTCGCGACCGCGATCCAGGCCTCGGCGGCGCCGACCCGGTTGGTCGAGCCGGACATCCAGACCAGCAGCAGGTAGCCGCGCCTATCGCCCTGGGCGAGCACCGTCGAGACGACCGCCATCGACAGCGCGCCCAGCGCGATACCGGCCAGCAGCAGGCGCGACGGCCCCGTCCCGGCCCGGCCGGCGATCAGCAGCATGGCGAGGAGCACGGCGAGCGAGCCGCCGCCGGCCCCGAGCGCCATCGTCCATGGCGTGACGGTGCTGCTCAGGAACAGCACCAGCGCCAGACCGACGCCGCCGCCCGCGCTGACGCCGAGCACGTCCGGCCCGGCGAGCGGATTGGCGGTGAGGCGCTGCATCAGCGTGCCGGCCGCCGCCAGCATCGCGCCGGCGAAGCCCGCGGCGACGATGCGCGGGCCCCTGAAGGGCAAAAGATCGGCGAAAAGCTGGCCTGTCGCGAGGCTCCAGCCATTCGGACCGCGCCCGAGCACGAGCGCGCCGAGGGTGACGATGGCCGCCACGGCCATGAGGGTGGACACGGCCAGCACGGGCCGGCGGACGCGGCTCGACTCGCGCCAGCCGGATGTCATCTGCGGCGGCACGGTCGGCGGGATGCGCCCGAGCATCCAAAGCAGCAGCGGGCCACCGAGCAGCGCTGTTGCCGCACCGGTCGGGGCGAGATCGGCCGTGGCCGAACCGAGGATCTGCACGGCGCTGTCGGTGAAGGAGACCAGGACGGCACCGGCCAAGGGCGCCGCTATCAGGCGATCGCGCAGGCGCCGCGCCCCGAGCGCCCGCGCCAGGATCGGGGCGGCGAGTCCGACGAAACCGATGATGCCGATTTGCGCGACCACCGTCGCCGCGAGCCAGACCGCGACGACGAGGACGGCCAGCCGCGCCGCCAGCAGCGCGACGCCGAGACTGCGGGCGCTGGCATCGTCGAGCGCGAGCAGGGTCAGGGGCCGCAGCAGGGCGAAGGAAGCGGCAAAGCCGAGGAGGAGACGTGGAGCCAGCGCGAGTGGCACGTCCCAGCTCTGCTGGTTGAGGGAGCCTGCGCCCCAGATGAAGAGGGAGAAGAGATAATCGCCCTTGGCCAGCACCACGGCCGCGCCCAGCGCGAAGCGCGGCAGCAAGCTGTGCCAGAGCAGGATCTGCTCCAGCGGCGCGACGATGGCCGGATCGCCCGGCAGCGGCGCGCGGGTGACGAGCACGGCGGCGAAGGGCAGCGCGACGAGCGCGAGCGCCGCCAGCGCGGCCGCGAAGGGCCGATGCAGGAAGAGCGGCCTAATCACGCTTCGCCGCTCCCGCCTGTTCGAGGGCCGCCGTCAGCAGGCGGGCGAAGCGACGCGCCGCCGGCAGACCGCCATAGGGGTCGATCGAGCCCAGCGTCAGGACGCGCCCGGCCCGGACATTCGGCAGGGCGTTCCAGAAGGCGCTGCGGCCGAGCAGGCGCGAGGCATCGGCCGGCACGGGCGGGATCATCACGATCCAGGCCTCGGGCACTCGCGCCAGTTCCTCCAGCCCCACCGGCGCCATGGCGGAATAATTGGTCGGCTCGGTCCAGGCATTGGCGATGCCGAGCCGGGCCAGCACCGCGCCGAACATGCTGTCGGCGCCGAAGACGCSGAAATGGCGGGCATCGCCGAGATTGATCGGGATGACCGGCAGGCCGTCGAGCGCCTGGAGCCGCTGCCGGCAGGCATCGAGCTCGGCATGGGTCTCGGCGATATAGCGCCCGGCCCGTTCGGCGATGCCGAGGCGCTCGCCGATCGCGCGCATCATCGCCTCCGCCGCCGGGAACGGATCGACGCGCGGTGCATAGAGCGTGAAGCTCTCCACCGGCGCGATCAGGCGCAGGCGCGGCACTGAGGATTCATAGAAATGAGAGATGTAGATCAGCTCCGGCCGGGCGAGCTGCAGCACCTCGAAATTGACCGTGCCGCGCAAGCCGAGATCGGCAACGCTCTCCGGCACCGGCGGCTCGACCGCGACCTCGCGGAACTGGACGAGCTCGGTCGCGGCCACCGGCGGGCGGCCGAGCGCCAGCAACGTCTCCAGCACCGCCCAGTCGATCGTCGCGACACGCAGCGGCGCCTGCCCCCGCGCCGGCGATGCCAGGCCGAGCAGCGCGGGCAGAGCAAGCATCGCGCGCCGGGTCATGCCGGCGGCTCGAATGGCCTGTTCGCTGGATAGGGTTGACGGCAAGACGATATGTGGTCCAGTGCTCGGGAACGGCGAAGAGGCCGCGGCTTTTGCCCCGGCCTCGCATCATGCGATATTTGGTTCATTGCATCGGTTTTTTCCGAAAACCGCATTCCGCTTTTTTGGGCCGATGCTCTCGCCGCGCGCGACCTACCATTTGTAGCTGGCCGAGACCGTGACGGTGCGGGCATCGCCATAGCCGCAGCCGGAATAACCCTGGCAGCTCTTCACATAGACCTTGTCGAGGAGATTGGTGACGTTCACCGCGAAGGACCAGTCGTCGATCTTGTAGCGGATCGCGGCATCGACCAGCGTCACGGCCGGCACCTTCAGCGTGTTCTCGTTGTCGGCCCAGGACTTGCCGACATAGCGCAGGCCGGCGCCGAGGCCGAGGCCCCTCAGCGGCCCCTCGGTGACGGTGTAGTCGAGCCAGCCCGAGGCGGTCACCTCCGGCAYGATGAAGGGCGTCTTGCCGATATAGGCAGCGCGGGTGTCCTTCGTCGTCTTGAGGTCGAAGGCGGTGAAGCTCGCCAGCACCTTCCAGTTCTCGTCGATATTCGCCTTGGCCTCGAGCTCGAAGCCGGTCGAGGTGACCTCGCCGAGTTGGGTCGAGGCGAAGGGGTTGAGCGCTGTCGGCGACGGGGTGACGACGTTCTGCTTCACCAGCCGGAAGACCGAGGCCGTGATCAGCGCGTCCATGAAGCCCGGCTTGTACTTCACGCCGGCCTCGTATTGATGGCCCTTCTCCGGCTGGAACGGCGTCGCCGGGCCGCCCGTCAGGTTGGGCACGGCATCGAAGACCGGGTTGAAGAAGGTCGCGGCGCTGACATAGGGCGTCAAGCCGTTGGCGAACTCATAGGCCAGGCCGGCGCGGCCGGAGAAGGCCGCCTCGTTCTTGCTGTAGCTCGGCGAGAACAGCAGGCCGGGCGCGCTGACGGATTTCTTCTTGGTGTAGTCGTAGCGGCCGTTCAGCGTGACGAGCCAGCCATCGCCGAAGCGGAGCTGATCCTGGAGATAGAGCCCGAACTGGTGATGATCCAGCTCCTGGTTCAGATAGACCGAGGGCACGCCCTGCGGCGCGCCGTAGACCGGGTTGGTCACGCTGATCGGCGTCGCGCCGCCCGATGCCTGCGTCTGGTCGATGTTGAAGTATTTGTAGTCGGCGCCGAGCAGCAGCGAATGCTCGACCGGCCCGGTACGGAAGCTCCGCTCCAGCCGGTTATCGAGCAGGAAAGTGTTGACCTGCGTGCGTTCCTGGAAGCCGATGCGGTAGAGCTGGTAATCGGGCGCCAGCGGCTGAAAGCGGTTCCCGAACAGCGCGTCCGCGCCGTAATAGCCGTAGCCATAGGGGCCGAGCTGCGAGCCGCGCATATGGCCGTAGCGGGCGTTCTGGCTGAAGGTCCAGCCATTGTCGAACTCGTGCTTGAACTCCCAGCCCAGCATGGTCTGGACGCGCTTCTGGCTGTCGATATCCGGCTCGCCGAGAAAGGCCTTGCGCGGGATGCGGCCGAAGGGCGCGTTCACCACCGTGCCGACACAGGGCAGGAAGCCGCCGCCGACATGGATCTGGTCAAGCGCCGAATAATAGCCATAGGCCGTGAAGCTGGTCGCCCCGTTCGGCTTGTAGGTGATCTGCGGCAGGATGAAGCCGCGGAAATCCTTGGCGACGTCGGTGTACTGGTCGCCGCCGGAGATGCGCCCCGTGAGGCGCGTGCTCCAGATGCCCTGCTTGTCGCTGACCCCAATGTCGATGTTGGTGTAGGCGTTGCCGAAATTGTTGATGCCGGTCTCGACCAGGCCGAAATTCCTGCCGTTCGGGCGCTTGCTGATCATGTTGACGATGCCGCCGGGATTGCCGCCGCCGTAGAGGACAGAGGCCGGTCCCTTCAGCACCTCGACGCGCTCGAGCTGGAACGGGTCGATCTGGAAGCCGCCGAAGCCGAAGGCATAGTTCGACAGCCCGTCGAGATRCATGCCGGTCTGCGTCGCCTGGAAGCCGCGGATGAAGACCCAGTCAGTGTCCGGGTCCGGGCCGAAGGGCTGGGCCGTGACGCCGGCGGTGTAGCGCAGGGCTTCGTCGACCTTCTGGACGTTGCGGTCCTCGAGCTCCCGCCGGCCGATCACCGAGACGGCCTGGGGGATCGCCGTGATCGGCGTATTGGTCTTCGAGCCCGTCCCCGTGCGCTGCGGCACGTAGCCGTTGACCGGGCCGGTCGCGGTCTCGGCCTGGCCTTCGACCGTGATCGTGTCGAGCTGCACCGTTGCCGGCTGAGCCTGGGCCTGCTGACCCTGGGCAAAGGCCGGGCCAGCGATCGCCAGAAGCGAAGTGGCCGATCCAAGAATAAATCCAATCTTCATGCGATCAGTATAACGCATAATTCGCTTCTACCAGAATGAATGATGCCGTATTCGAATATTCGAGATTTAGAATAATTCAAAACGACGCTTATCTCGGGACGATTTTCCCTAACATTCACACCAACAGCCGGATTGATCGTTTCTGCTATGCATTGAACGTTTTTGTTCTGTCCCGTATCATGCGGCCACGGTGTTGCATTCTCGCCACCTTTCCATCGCCACCGACGGAAGAAGTCGATGTCGTTCCAGCCGCGCATGAATTCCGTCCGGGAGGGCATCAGCGTCATCGGCACGCTGAAATGGCGCGCCTTCAACGGCGTGATCGCCGATCTCTGGCAGGCGCGCTGCGAAAAGGGCGCGCGCGGCGAATATGTCTCGCAGCATCCGCGGCTGTTCATCGTGCTCGAGACGGAGGGCGGATCGTTCGAGACGCGGCTCTCGCCCGGCGGGCCCGGCATTGCGAGCGCTCCCGGGGGATCATCGATCAGCTACATGCCGGCCGGGATGCCGGTCTGGACACGCATCGACGAGCGGCTGCGGCTGAAGCATCTCGACCTGCATTTCGACGCGCAGGAGATCGCGGAACGGCTCGCCGAGCCGCTCGACCGGGCCATCCTCGCGCGCCCCCGCATCATGTTCAGCGACGAGCGCATCATGGCGCTGGCGCGGATGATCGCGGCCGAATGCGCGGAGCCGGAGCGGCGGCACGACCTCTATGGCGACGGGCTCGTGCTCGCCCTGCTGATCGATCTCTTCCAGGTCCGGCGCCGCGAGCCGCGCCGGCGCTCGTCGCTGACAGGCGAGCAATTGCGGCGCGTCACCGATTTCATCGCCGATCATTGCGGCGACAACATCCGCCTGCAGGAGCTGGCGGCGCTGGTCGACCTCTCGCAATCGCATTTCAGCCATGCCTTCAAGGCGGCGACCGGCCTGCCGCCGCACCAATGGCAATTGCAGGCGCGCGTGCGGAAGGGCCAGGAGATGCTGGCGGCCGGCGACCGCACCCTGACGGAGATCGCGGCCGAGATCGGCTTTTCCGATCAGGCGCATTTCACCCGCGTCTTCCGCCGCATCGCCGGCGAGACGCCCGCCGCCTGGCAGCGGGCGCGGCGCACCAGCACGGCCATCCCATCGGGCGGAGCGAGGCAGCCGGCCAAACGCAGGGAATCGGCATAACGCGCCCCGTCGCGACGGGCCTTCACCGCGAGCGCGAACCGCAGGTTTCGCCGGCAACGGACTACGACAAAAGTCTAGCCATGCGACGCAATGCCCAAGCAAGAGGCAGCTTGACGCCCCCTGGCCAGAGTTTCACTATTCCAAATTGAACGATACGTGATTGTTCGCCTGGGAGGTTGAGATGCTGCATGAGCTCTCGCGCCGCCAGTTCATGAAAGCCGCAGGGGCGGGGATCGGCGGATCTGCCGTCGCCGCGCTCGGATTCGGCGGGGCTGAGGAAGCCCTCGCCCAGGCCGTGCGACCTTTCAAGCTGACGGGCACGACGGAAACCCGAAACACCTGTCCGTACTGCTCGGTCGCCTGTGGCGTCATCATGTACGGCCTCGGCGACGGGTCCAAGAACGCCCATCCCGCGATCATCCATATCGAGGGCGACCCCGACCATCCGACCAATCGCGGCACGCTCTGCCCGAAGGGTTCCGCCCTTCTCGACTTCGTCCATTCCGAGACGCGCACCAAGGTCCCGCAATATCGGGGGCCGGGCGAGCGCGAATTCCGGCAGATCAGCTGGGGCGAGGCGCTCGACCGCATCGCGCGACTGATGAAGGACGATCGCGACAAGAACTTCATCAAGACGAACCAGGACGGCGTCACGGTCAATCGCTGGCTGACGACGGGCTTCCTCGCGGCATCGGCGACCACCAACGAAACGGCGTTCCTGACCTACAAGGTCGTCCGAAGTCTCGGGATATTGGCGTTCGACAACCAGGCGCGYGTYTGACACGGACCRACGGTGGCCAGTCTGGCCCCAACATTCGGTCGCGGTGCGATGACCAACTCCTGGACGGACATCAAGAACACCGACCTCATCGTCGTCATGGGCGGCAACGCCGCCGAAGCGCATCCTTGCGGCTTCAAATGGGTCACTGAGGCGAAGGCCCAGCGCGGCGCCAAGCTGATCGTCGTCGATCCGCGCTTCACGCGCACGGCCTCGGTCGCGGATTTCTACGCGCCGATCCGGCAAGGCACCGACATCGCTTTCCTGCTCGGGGTGATCAAGTACTGCATCGATAACGACAAGATCCAACACGACTATGTGCGCGCCTTCACCAACGCGCCCTATATCGTGAAGGAGGGCTTCGGCTATCAGGACGGTTTGTTCACCGGYTACGACGAGGCCAAGCGCGACTATGACCGCTCGAGCTGGGAATACGAGCTCGGKCCGGACGGYTAYGTSCAGATCGACGAGACGCTGCAGCATCCGCGCTGCGTCTACCAGCTCCTGAAGAAGCATATCGCGGTCTACACGCCGGAGATGGTCGAGCGCATCTGCGGCACGCCAAAGGACAAATACCTCACGATCTGCAAGATGATCGCGGAGACCTCGGCGCGCGACAAGGTCATGACCTCGATGTACGCGCTCGGCTGGACGCAGCACTCCAAGGGCTCGCAGAACATCCGCTCCATGGCGATGCTGCAGCTCATGCTCGGCAATATCGGCATGCGCGGCGGCGGCATGAATGCGTTGCGCGGGCACTCCAACATCCAGGGGCTCACCGACATCGGCCTGATGTCGAACCTGATCCCGGGCTATCTGACGCTCGGGACCGACAAGGAGGTCGATTTTTCGACCTATATGTCGACGCGCGGCTTCAAGCCGCTCAGGCCCAACCAGATGAGCTACTGGCAGAACTACAAGAAGTTCATGGTGAGCTTCCTGAAGTCGATGTGGGGCCCGGCGGCGACGGCGGAGAACGACTTCGCCTATCAGTGGCTGCCGAAGCTCGACGTGCCCGGCTACGACGTRCTGCGCACCTTCGAGCTGATGAGCCAGGGCAAGGTCAACGGCTATTTCTGCCAGGGCTTCAACCCGCTGCTCTCCTTCCCCAACCGGGGCAAGGTCACGGCCTCGCTGTCGAAGCTGAAATTCCTCGTGGTGATGGACCCGCTGCAGACCGAGACGGCGCGGTTCTGGAAGGACGAGGGCGTCCATAACGACGTCAAGCCCGAGGACATCAAGACCGAGGTCTTCGAGCTGCCGACGAGCTGCTTCGCCGAGGACGAGGGCTCGCTGGTCAATTCCGGCCGCTGGCTGCAATGGCACTGGCCGGGCGCCGAGCCTCCGGGCGAGGCCAAGCACGACAACTGGATCATGGCGCAGCTCCATATGCGCCTGCGCGCGCTCTACCAGAAGGAGGGCGGGGCCTTCCCCGATCCGATCGTCAATCTCCACTGGCCCTATCGCGATCCGGGCGAGCCCGAGCCGGACGAGATGGCCAAGGAGATGAACGGCTATGTCGTCTCGACGGTGACCGACCCGGTCGACCCGAGCAAGGTCATCCTCGAGAAGGGCAAGCAGGTCGACACCTTCGGGCAATTGCGCGACGACGGCTCGACCGCCTGCGGCTGCTGGATCTATTCCGGCTGCTGGACCGAGAAGGGCAATATGATGGCCCGCCGGGACACCAGCGACCCCGGCAATACCGGCGCCTATTCGAACTGGGCCTTCTCCTGGCCGGCGAACCGCCGGATTCTCTACAACCGCGCCTCGGCCGATCTCGACGGCAAGGCCTGGGATCCGAAGCGCAAGCTGATCGAGTGGAACGGCACGGCCTGGGCGGGCTTCGACGTGCCGGACATCGCGCCCGGCGCCAAGCCGCAGGATGTCGGCCCCTTCATCATGAATCCGGAGGGGACCGCACGGCTCTTCGCCCGGGCGATGATGAAGGACGGCCCCTTCCCGGCCCATTACGAGCCCTTCGAGAGCCCGGTCGCCAACGTGCTCGCCCCGAAGATCCGCGGCAACCCGGCCGCGCGCATCTTCAAGGACGATCTTGCGGCGCTCGGAACCTCGGACAAGTTCCCYTATGCSGCGACMTCCTACCGCCTGACCGAGCAYTTYCACTTCTGGACCAAGCATGTCTGGGTCAATGCGGTGCTGCAGCCGGAGTTCTTCGTCGAGATCAGCGAGCAGCTCGCCGCGGAGAAGAACATCCAGAAGGGCGGCTGGGTGAAGGTCTCGTCCAACCGCGGCTCGGTCTATGCCAAGGCGATGGTGACCAAGCGCATCAAGCCGCTGATCTGCGACGGCAAGACCGTCCATATCGTCGGCATCCCGCTCCATTGGGGCTTCACCGGTGCGGCGCGCAAGGGCTTCGGCCCGAACAGCCTCACCCCGTTCGTCGGCGACGCCAATATCGAGACGCCCGAGTTCAAGGCGTTCCTCGTGAATGTCGAGCCGTCGAACGGGCCGGCGACGAGCTAGGGAGGCGAAGACCATGGGATTGCAGAGCCAGGACTTCGCCCGCATCTCGGCGACCAATATGCGGCCGCCGGATGTCCGCCACGATTTCGAGGTGGCGAAGCTCATCGACGTCTCGAAATGCATCGGCTGCAAGGCTTGCCAGTCGGCCTGCCTGGAATGGAACAATCTGCGCGAGGAGGTCGGCTTCAACACCGGCTCCTATGACAATCCGCACGATCTGACGCCGAACAGCTGGACGCTGATGCGGTTCACCGAATGGGAGAACCCGCAGAGCGGCAATCTCGAATGGCTGATCCGCAAGGATGGCTGCATGCATTGCGCCGATCCGGGCTGCCTCAAGGCCTGCCCCTCGCCGGGCGCGATCGTGCAGTACAACAACGGCATCGTCGATTTCGTCTCGGAGAACTGCATCGGCTGCGGCTATTGCGTGAAGGGCTGCCCCTTCAACATCCCGCGCATCAGCCAGACCGATCACAAGGCCTATAAGTGCACGCTCTGCTCGGACCGGGTCTCGGTCGGCCAGGCGCCGGCCTGCGCCAAGGCCTGCCCGACGGGGGCGATCACCTTCGGCACCAAGCAGGCGCAGCTCACCTTCGCGCAGACGCGTGTGGCGGATCTCAAGTCGCGCGGCTTCCAGAATGCCGGCATCTACGACCCGCCGGGCGTCGGCGGCACGCATGTGATGTATGTGCTCCACCATGCCGACCAGCCGCAGCTCTATGCCGGGCTGCCCAACAATCCGCGGATCAGCCAGGTCGTCGAATTGTGGAAGGGCCTGACCAAATATGCCGGCATGGCGGCGATCGGCTTCGCCGCCGCCTTCGCCTTCGTCCATGGCATCGTGGCGCGGCGCAACGATGTCAGCCGCGCCGAGGACCGCGAGGCCGAGCATGTGATCGACGAGGAGGCAGCCCGTGGTCGTCAGGCGTGAAGAGGAGCGCACGACCGTCGACCGTTATCCCGGCCGCGTGCGCGTCAATCACTGGGTCACCGCGATCTCGCTGATCCTGCTCGCTCTCAGCGGGGCGGCGCTGTTCCATCCCTCGCTGTTCTTCCTGTCGGGCCTGTTCGGCGGCGGCGCGAACACCCGCGCCCTGCATCCCTGGATGGGCGTCGTGCTGCTGGCGAGCTTCGCCATCCTCTTCGTCCAGATGGTCAGATACAATTTCTGGCAGAAGGTCGACACGCAATGGATGCGCCATATCGGCGAGGTGATGTCGGGCCATGAGGAGAACCTGCCCGAGATCGGCAAGTACAACGGCGCCCAGAAGATCGTCTTCTGGCTGATGACGCTGCTGATCCTCGTCCTGTTCGGCACGGGGATCATGATCTGGTACGAGTATTTCGGCGCGAGCTTCACCATCGAGCAGCAGCGCTTCGGCCATATCATCCACGCGCTGGCGGCGGTCGCGATGCTGCTGGTCGTCATCGTCCATATCTATGCCGGCTTCTATGTGCGCGGCACGATGGGCGCGATGACGGAGGGCAAGGTGACGGGCGGCTGGGCTTTCCGCCATCATCGGCTCTGGCTGCGCCAGGAGGCGCGCGAGGGCGTCGTCGACGAACGCCAGACACCACCGCGCCGCCACACTGTCGGCCCGGCCGAGTAGCAATATCCTTGCATGCGGGGCGGCCCGGCCGCTCCGCCTCCCGTGACCCGTGCGGTTCGAGAGGACCAGAATGAGTGATGCTCCGGGCTTCGCGCCCTTCGAGGAAGTCGGCATCGCCGAGCGCGACAAGCCGCCCTTCATCCGCCTGCCCTTGCCGGAAACGCTGTTCGGGCTGCGCGCCATGCGCTTCGCCGCGCTCGCGCCCGGCCACCAGCTCGAGCCCTATCTGAGCTTCCTGGCGGCCTTGTCGAAGGCGCAGGACGAGCTCGCGCGCGCACTGCCGCTCCCCACCCTTCCCGCCTTGGGCGAGCTTCGGATGCGAGCCGCCAATGCCATGCCGCTCCTGCCCCGCGAAGATCTTGCCGACGATCCGGCCGCCTCGGCCGCGCTCGACGGGCTGGCGAAGCTGCTGGAAGGCGTCGCCATGCCGGACCTCGCCCGCGCGGCCCTCGAACGGGCCATGGCGGTGGATGACGAAGGCCGCCGCGCGATGTTCGCCGCGGTGCTGGCCGATGCGATCCCGGTCGAGGCGGTGGCCGAGCACATCTTCGCCGCCGCGGCCTTGCAGGTCGTCGCGGCCCGCTGCGTGGCGCAGCTCGACCCGCTGCTGCCGCAGCCGGTCGCGGATGGCGTCTGCCCTTGTTGCGGCGGGCCGCCGGTAACGAGTTCGATCGTCGCCGACGTCAATGTCGAGGGTGTGCGCTATGTCCAGTGCTCGCTCTGCGCGGCGCAATGGAACCATGTCCGGGTGAAATGCGTCACCTGCGGCTCGACCAAGGGCATCGCCTATCAGGCSATCGARGGSATCGCYGACACGATCAAGGCMGAGACCTGCGACGARTGCCGGACCTAYSTGAAGATCCTGAACCGCCGCAAGGATACGGAGCTGGAACCCGTCGCGGACGATATCGCGAGCCTCGGCCTCGATCTGCTGGTGACGGAGGCCGGCTGGAAACGGGCGGGGGTGAATCCGTTCCTGCTCGGCTATTGACGATCATGCGTCTCCCGGAGGGAGCCTGATGAACAGACCCGAACGCTTCCGCCCCCCTTCGGTCGACGAGATCCTGCGCAGCGGCGAAGGCGCCCTCGCCATCGCCCGCCATGGCCGCAGCGAGACGACGCAGGCCGTGCGGCAGGTGCTGGAGCGGATGCGGCAGAGCGAGACCTCTCACTCCGCCTCGGCCGATGCCATCGCGCGCATGGCGCTCGATGTGCTGGAGGAGCGCGGGCGGCCGTCGCAGCGCCCGGTGATCAACCTCACCGGCACGGTGCTGCACACCAATCTCGGCCGCGCCCTGCTGGCCGAGGAGGCGGTTCAAGCCGTCGTCACCGCGATGCGCGCACCGACCAATCTCGAATATGAGATCGAGGCCGGGCAGCGCGGCGAGCGTGACGCGCATGTGCGCGGCCTGATCCGGGAATTGACCGGCGCCGAGGATGCGGTGCTGGTCAACAACAATGCCTCGGCGGTTCTGCTCGTGCTCAACACCCTCGCCCGGGATCGCGAGGCCATCGTCTCGCGCGGCGAACTGATCGAGATCGGCGGCGCCTTCCGCATGCCGGATATCATGGGCCGCGCCGGCGCGATCCTGCGCGAGGTCGGCACCACCAATCGCACGCATCTCAAGGACYATGCCGAGGCCATCGGCCCTGAGACCGGATTGCTGCTGAAGGTCCACACCTCGAACTATGTCGTGCAGGGCTTCACGGCGGAGGTCGAGCCGGCGGAGCTGGCGAAGCTCGCCCGCACCCACGACCTGCCTTTCGTCGACGATCTCGGCTCGGGCACGCTGATAGATCTCGCCCGCTGGGGGCTGCGGCACGAAAAGACCGTGCAGGACGCGCTGAAGGGCGGCGCCGATCTCGTCACCTTCTCCGGCGATAAGCTGCTCGGCGGGCCGCAGGCCGGCATCGTCGCCGGGCGGAAGGATCTGATCGCCAGGCTCGCCAGGAATCCGCTGAAGCGCGCGCTCCGGCTCGACAAGCTGCGCCTCGCGGCGCTGGAGGCGACGCTCCGGCTCTATCGCGATCCCGGCCGGCTGGCCGAGCGCCTGCCGACGCTGCGCCTGTTCACGCGCAAGGCCGCGGAGCTGCGCGCGCTGGCCGAGCGGCTGCGGCCACAGGTAGCGGCCGCGCTCGGTGCCGGCTGGGAGGTCGAGACGATCGACTGCGCCAGCCAGATCGGCTCCGGCGCGTTGCCGCTGGAGACGCTGCCGAGCGCGGGGCTGGCGATCGCGCCGGCCGGCAAGGCCAGCGGCGGCGCCGTCGAGGCCTTGGCCGCCGCCTTCCGGGCCGTGCCGGTGCCGGTGATCGGGCGCATCGCACAAGGCGCGCTCGTCCTCGATCTGCGTTGCCTCGAAGACGAAGCGCTCTTCGCCGCACAGCTCGCGGCGTTGACGCCCGGAGGCGGCGATGGGCTGGCTTGACCGGCTGCGCCGCAAGGACAACTCCGGCGCGGAGGATGTGGCTGCCGCCATGGCGCACGCCACTGATGCCGTCGAGCGCGGCGACCATCGTGCCGCGCTGGCGCTCTGGGGGCCGCTCGCCCATGCCGGCATCGCGCGGGCCCAGAACAATATCGGCGCCTGTTTCGCCGAAGGGCTTGGGGTGGAGCGCGATCTGGCGCTGGCGCTGCGTTGGTTGACGCTTGCGGCGGATGGCGGTGATCCGGTCGGGCAGCGCAATCTCGCAGCGCTCCATTTCAGGGGCGACGGCGTCGCGCAGAGCGACGAAGAAGCGATGCGGCTCTACCGGCTGGCGGCAGAACAGGGCGATGCCCCGGCACAGGACATGCTGTCCTGGATGCTGCTCGAAAGCGGCCTGCCCGAGGCACGGGCGGAAGCCTTGCGCTGGGCGRAAGCCGCSGCCGRGGCCGGSATCKCKRCCAGCATGACCCGGCTCGGSATGATGTTCCATGACGCTCTTGGCGTGGAGCGCGATCCGGCTGCGGCGGCCGAATGGTGGCGGCGCGGCATGGCGGCCGGCGATCCCGATTCCGAAGCCATGCTCGGCGCAGCGACCCTGCTCGGCCAGGGCGTGGCTCAGGATTCCGAGCGCGCGCTTTCCCTGCTGCTCTCGGCCGAAGCCAAGGGCAGCCGCCTCGCCGCGCCCTTCATCAAGGCCGCGCGCGCCGCCTCCCCGCTTGAGGCCGCGCCATGATCATCGGCACGGCCGGACATATCGACCATGGCAAGACCTCGCTGGTGAAGCGCCTCACCGGCGTCGATACCGACCGGCTGAAGGAGGAGAAGGCGCGCGGYATCTCGATCGCGCTCGGCTTCGCCTATTGGCCGCAGGCCGACGGCTCCGTGATCGGCTTCATCGACGTTCCCGGCCATGAGAAGCTGGTCCATACGATGCTGGCCGGCGCTTCCGGCATCGACCTCATCCTGCTCGTCGTCGCGGCCGATGACGGCGTCATGCCGCAGACGCGCGAGCATGTCGCCATCGCCCGCCTGCTCGGCATCCGCGAYGCCGTGGTCGCGCTCACCAAGACCGATCTCGTCGGTGCGGAGCGGATCGCCACCGTGCGCAACGAGGTCGCCAACCTGCTCGCGGGCACGCCCTTCGCCGACGCACCGACGCTGCCGGTCTCGACCGTGACCGGCGACGGGCTCCCGGAATTGAGCGAATTGCTCGCGGCCAAGGCGCGTCAGGCGCAAGGCAGGCGGGGTGACGGCGCCTTCCGCCTCGCTGTCGATCGCTGCTTCACCTTGCAGGGCACGGGCACGGTGGTGACGGGCACGGTGCTGTCGGGCTCCGTCCGCGTCGGCGACAGCGTCGTCGTCTCGCCGGCCGGCCTGCCGGCACGCATCCGCTCGATCCATGCCCAGAACCGTCCGGCCGAGACCGGCCATGCCGGTGACCGCTGCGCGCTCAACCTTGCCGGACCGGGCATCGCGAAGGAGGCGATCCGGCATGGCGACATGGTTCTGGTGCCGACCCTGCACGCACCGGCAAGCCGGATCGACGCCGAGATCACGCTGCTCGCCTCTGAAACCAAGCCCCTCGCCATGTGGCAGCCGGTGCGGCTCCATCACGCCGCGGCGGAAGTCGGCGCCCGCATCGTGCTGCTGGGCGAGGAGATCGCGCCGGGCGCGACCGCCCCGGTCCAGCTCGTTCTCGACAGCCCGCTCGCCGCGGCGGCGCTCGACCGCTTCGTGCTGCGCGACATCTCGGCCTCGCGCAGCATCGGCGGCGGTCGCTTCCTCGATTTGCGCGCTCCGGAGCGCAGGCGCCGCAGCCCGGAGCGGCTGGCGCAGCTTGCCGCCCTCGGCCTCGCCGATCCGGATGAGGCTTTGCGTGCCCTGCTGGGGGTCGCGCCCTACCATGTCGAGATCGACAGCTTCGTCCGCGACCGCGCGCTGGGTGCTGACGCCGCGGAGCAACTGACCGCACGGCTCCACCTCGTCAGGATCGGCGCGCTTGCGATGCTGCCCGAGCATTGGCAGGCGCTGGCTAAAGCCGTGGCCGACACGCTCGTTGCCTATCACGCTGAGCATCCCGACCTGCCCGGCATGGGGCTGGAGCGTTTGCGGCTCGCTGTGGCGCCGCGCCAGCCGGCGCCCTTGTTCCGCCAGGCGCTGGCGCGGCTCACGGAGGACGGCGTGGTCGCCGCCTCCGGCTCCTGGATCAGGCGGCCCGGTCATGAAGTCCGGCTCTCGCCGGAGGACGAGACCCTGTGGACCCGCATCGCACCGCTGGTCGGCGGCGATGAGCGCTTCCGCCCGCCGCGCGTGCGCGACATCGGCCAGATGCTCGGCCGGCGCGAGGAGGAAATCCGTCGGCTGTTCCGGCTGATCGGACGGCGCGGCGACGTGCACGAAATCGCGCTCGATCACTTCTTCCAGCGCGACACGCTGGTCGAGATGGTCGGCATCGCGAGCGCGCTTGCCGCCCAGCATCCGGCCGGCTTCAACGCCGCGCAATTCCGCGACAGGCTCGACAACGGCCGAAAGGTCGCTATCCAGATTCTCGAATTCTTCGACCGCCACGGCGTCACCATCCGCCGCGGCGATCTCCGGCGCATCAACCGGCAGCGGCTCGACCTGTTCGGGCCGCCACTGGGGGTGCCCGATGGAGGAGAAACGTCCCCGGTGGGGCGTCCGGACTTCAAATCCGGGAGGGGCCGTCAGACGGTCTCTGGTGGGTTCGACTCCCATTCTCTTCCGCCAGTTTTTACGGCATCGAACTGAGTTCCTGATTCAAGCCGATGCCGCAATGATTTGTTTTTATTATATTTTCTGAGTATCGAAAGTCATTGTCCGGGCAAAGCTCGAGAGGCCGCATGACCGACAGCGAAGCCCCCGCCCTCGATCTGATCGCCGGCTTCGAACACGCCGCCGAAGCCGCTGGGGAGGCCGAGGACGCCTATCGCAAGGAGGCGGCGGCACGGATCGCCGCGCTCGCTCTCGAACGCGCCACGGCCTTCCGGCGGCTCAATCTCGTGCGCGGCGCCGTCAAGGCCCTTGCCGAAGCCGACGAGCCCGAGAAAGCCGTCGCACGCGCCCGCTTCGTCATCGCGCAAGCGCTCGGCTGGGAGGAGATCGGGCCCCGGCAGGAGCTCGTCCTCGATCGATTGACGCCTTTTTTCGAAGCGCTACGGACCGAATTGTCGACGGAAGCCGCCTCCACCACCGAAAGCGCCGCGGAGGCGCTGCGCGGCTTCGAGGATTGGTATCGCGCCGAGATCGGCAGCGACTTCTACGCGCTGTTCGAGCGCTACATGCCAGAGACGCCGCGTGTCGACTTCTAGAGGGCTCGGCACCGATTTCGATCGCTGGCTCGGCAAGCTCTTCCGCAAGGGCCCGTTCACGGCGCTGATCGTGCTCGTCAGGATCGCCCCACCGAAGGTGGAGCCGCTGCGCTCGACCTTCGTCCATGTCGTCGGCGACGAGATCGACTGGGGCGACATCGTGCTGATGCTGCGCGGCGCGGGCACGAGCTGGGACGGCGCCGCCTTCTTCCCCACCCGCGACGCGGATGGCGGGCTCGTGCCCGACGAAACCGCCCGCGTCCGGCTGCGGGACCTGGAAAGCGCGCTCAAGGAGAACCGGCTGGTGCTGAACGAAGGCGCCTTCTTCGACGTCTGGGGCCGTAACCTCAAGGTCGAGGCGGCGTGAGGCGCATCAAACCACTGCCACCCGCCCCGGCCCTGCCTCCACGGCGCCGATGATCCGCGCGGCCGGGCAGCCCGCCGCCTTGGTCTGCGCGAGCACATCTCCTGCCCGTTCCGCCTTGCAGGAGACCAGCAACCCGCCAGAGGTCTGCGGATCGGTGAGCAGGTGCCGGCGCCACTCCGGCAGGCCGGCCGGCAGAACGACGCCCTCGCCATAGCTCGCCCAGTTGCGATGGGAGGCTCCGGTCACCCGGCCTGCCTGCACCAGCCTTTCCGCCTGCGACAGGAACGGCAGGTCGGCAAGGCGAAGCTTCAGYGTCGCGCCGGAGCCGCGCGCCATTTCCAGCCCATGGCCGAGGATGCCGAAGCCGGTGACGTCGGTGATGGCGTGCACGTCCTCGTCCTTCGCCAATTCGGCACCGACGCGGTTGAGCAGCGTCACCGAGGCGATCATCTCGTCATAGGCGGCCGGCGAAAGCTCGCCCTTCTTGAAGGCGGCCGAATAGATGCCGACGCCGAGCGCCTTGGTCAGGATCAGCGCGTCGCCCGGCCGCGCGCCGCTGTTGCGCCGCAGGGTCTTCGGGTTGAGCAGGCCGATGACGGCAAGCCCGTAGATCGGCTCGGGCGCGTCGATGGAATGGCCGCCGGCGACGGGAATGCCGGCCTCGGCGCAGATCGAGGCGCCACCCTTCAGGATCTCGCGGGTCATCTCCACCGGCAGCTTGTCGAGCGGCATGCCAAGGATGGCGAGCGCCATGATGGGCTTGCCCCCCATGGCGTAGACGTCGGAGATCGCGTTGGTCGCGGCAATGCGGCCGAAATCGCTGGGATCATCGACCATCGGCATGAAGAAATCGGTCGTGGCGACGACGCAGGTCTCGTCGTCGATCTGCCAGACGGCGGCGTCGTCGCCGGTTTCGGTTCCCACCAGCAATTGTTTGTACGGCCCCGCCGCCGGGTGCTCGGCCAGCAATTGCTGGAGCACCGAAGGGGCAAGCTTGCAGCCGCAGCCGCCGCCATGGGCGAGGCTGGTCAGGCGCGGAGCGGCCGCCCGCGCCGGGGCCTCGCGCTCGATTGTCTCGCTCATCGTCTCATCTCCGGAAAGCGGCGGCCGGGCTCCCTGCCCGGCCATCTGGATCAGGCCGTGATCTCGGCGGACCTGATCATGTATCGGAACGTGTCCGGGTCGAGGCAGTCGAGCAGCGCGCCGGCGACCTCGGCCTGCGGATACATCAGGAAGCCGACCTTGTGCCGCGAGCCCGGCAATTCGAGGTCATGCGCCATGTTGTAGCCGAGCCAGTTGCCCTCCCAGGCGCCGAACAGCGTCTCGCGCGCCGCGACCACCTTGGGGTTGTCGATGGCGTTGTTGCCGGGCGGCTCCTCGAGCACGACCTTGCGGACATCCGCGGGGTCGGTCGCGACCCAGCCATGGCCTTCGAGCCAGACCTCCGCGCGGCAATGCTGCGACTTGGTGATCGTCGCCGAGCCGGCGCCGAGGCTGGCATAGCCGAATTGCGAGGGCGCGACGCGGATGCCGTAGATGTCGCGCGCGGGAATGCCGACGGAGCGCACCAGCGCGACATAGAGGGCATTGAGATCGGCGCATTTGCCGCCGAGATTGCCGGTGCGCAGCATCGAGGCGACATCGCCCGTGCCGCAGCCGCGCGTCTTGGCATCGCGGAAGGTGTTGGCCACCACCCACTCATAGATGGCACGGGCCTTTTCGACGTCGCCGGTCTTGCCGGCGGCCGCCTTCTCGGCGGTCTCCCGGACGATGCCATCGGTCGGCATCAATTCGGTCGCCTCGAGATAGAGCTTGCGCTCGGCCTCGCCGAGGACGGGCTTGCCGCCCGCCGCAAAATCCTCCGCCCGGTCGCGCAACGAAAAGCGGCTGCGGAGCTCGACCGAAGGCGCGGCCTCACCCTCCTTGAAGACGACATGCAGCATCTGCGCGCCGTATTTCGGATCGCGCACCATCTCCGCCGATGCCGCGTTGGTCGTCCAGTCGCTCTTGCCGGGCCTGATCCATTCCGGCTGATCGACGGAGGGCAGCGGAATCCAGGCCTGCGCCTTGCCCTGCCCGGCCAGGTCGAGCCGCGTCACCACTTCGAAATCCCGCCATTTGCCGGGCTTCGGCGCGAAGGCCGGAGCCTGCGCGAGAGCCTGATGCGGCATCAGCAGGGCCGCGCCGGCAGCGGCGGCCCCTGTCTTGAGCATGTCGCGGCGATTGATCATTGGATGGCTCCTCCCTCGTTTTTGTCAGCGGTTGTCCTGGACAGGTCTTGCTTGGGTCTTTCTTCCTCGGGGCGTTCTTCCGAAGGGTTCTCTTCACCCGGTTTCGCGACGGCGGCGAGGGCGCGCAGAACGGCCGGGCTCGTCCAGTCGAGCGGTTCCTCCGTCTTGAACGCCGGGCGCAGTTGCCCGTCGAGCACGAAGCTCGTCGGCAGGCCGAGCACCTGCCAGCGCTTCATCGCCGCACGGTCCTCGTCGAGCAGCACCGGGAAATCGACAGGACGCGCCTTGAAGAAGCTGCGCAGCCGCGCCGGAACCTCGCCGACATTGACCGCGAGGATCGCGACGGCCGGGTCGCGACGCTGCGCCAGCGCGTTCAGCGAAGCCATCTCCTCGATGCAGGGGCCGCACCAGGTCGCGAAGAAGTGGACGATGACGGGCTCGCCGCGCATATCGGCAAGATCGAGCGCTGCCGCATCGAGGCGCGTGAGCGCCAGCTCCGGCGGAGCGGGGCTGGACCAGGGCTGGAGGTCACCGGCTCTGCCGGCGCCGGGCAGAAGAGCGAGAACCAGCCCGACCGCCAGCGCCCGAAGACGGCGCTTCGGCCCCCGAACCGATCCTGATGCGCCCCGAAACTCGGGAGCAACCATGGCGAGCACGTCCGCATCCTTTCCCGCCACTCTCCTGCCGTCAATGCGCGTTTTTGTGAGCAGCAGGCTGCCGGCCAGGAAAGCCGGCGATGAAAGATCAGCCGCATCAGCAGCCGACCCTTGCCGAAAGCGCCCGTCGGCGTCAGCATCGCGGCATGAAGCTGCTGCTCGTCCTGGGGATCGCCATCAGCTGCGGCCTGGCGATCTGGATGGCGCTGGATGGCAATGCCGTCATGGCCTTGCCTCTGGTCGTGGTCGTCGCGGCTTTGGTCAGGACCTTGGTGCGTTCTCTCAGCGGCCAGCAATTCCGGCCTGCCGATACACCGATCGAGCAGGATACGGAGGAATGAGAACCGCCGCCTTCCGCTGAGACATGTAGCACTCCCTCACGTAGACGCCTGCGTAACCACGATGCGATGACCATGCTGCCTTCGATCCTGTTCGGAGATAGTCTTTCTCAGATCGGAGACCTCGCCTCGCCCTCGAGAAGAACATGGTTGAATCGGCAGAATTCCGGCCTTTCGACGACATCGAAACGCTGCGAAGCGACGTCCTGAAGGCCGGCGTGCTGAACGCCAAGGCGCTGCAGGCAAGCGCCGAGAACCATGTCGCGAATCTCGGCTGCGTCCTGCCGCCCTCGCCGGAGCTCGACGAGGCCTCGTTTCAGACGCTCACCAGCATCATCGCCTTCGCGCGGTCGCTCTATGGCCAGGCCCCGATCGCCGAACTGGAAGCGGCCCGGCGGCAGGCCCTGGCAAGCATCGACCGGCTGGCGCAGCTCCTCGCCCGGGCGAGGCCGGAGCACGCATGACCCGATCAGGTCGAATCAGCCGGATCGCACCCAGCTCTCCAGCGTCGGCCCGACAGCGGAATCCCCTCTTCGGACCCCTCCGATGCGATGCGACATCCATCGATCACCATCGCCGCGTCCGGCAGGACGGTGGCGATCGAGCGATGGCAGCGGCGCCATAGACCGTTAAACGCGCCTCTTGGCGGCCTATCGCGGGACATGACGAGGCGAGTTGTAGAAAGCCGGCTGAAGTGACTGGACAGGCTTGGCGCCAGCCTCTATATCGCCCCGACCAACACGGAAGGCGCCGCGCGCCACCGGGGCGCCCAGGTAGCTCAGTTGGTAGAGCATGCGACTGAAAATCGCAGTGTCGGTGGTTCGATTCCGCCCCTGGGCACCATTCTTCCGCTAAGCGGTCGATCAGCCAAAGAAATCAGCAAGATCAGAGGCCTGAAGATTCCCGTACGATGCGACGGGTAATCCGAATGGTCTTTTCGATGACGCGTCCGTTCAAGCATCCCAAGACAGGCGCCTATCGGTTTCCTTCCCAGAGGATGGACACCAAAATGCACCGCCGCTGGGCTACGGGAGCGACCTCTACTCTCTGTCGATGATTGAGCTTGTTTTGCAGCGCCACCGAGGAGTGGCTGGGGGACTAGGATTCGAACCTAGACAACCAGAGTCAGAGTCTGGGGTCCTACCGTTAGACGATCCCCCAACGGCGCGGCCTGTGCGTTCGCGTTGGTGAGCGGCGGTCTAATCAATGCTTCTCGCCTTGGCAAGAGCAGAAATGCGCAAGAGCGGTGGAAGCTCTCATGATGTGATGACGCCGCAATGTCGCGGCGCCGTCGTTCAGCTCCCCTCCTGCGCGCTCGGGCGCAACGCCCTCGCCACGCCCGCCGCCCGCCTATCGCGCGAGCCCTCGCCGCCGGAACGCGCAAGCAGCAGGAACTGGCCGCGAGAGATCAGGGCCTGGTCGGATCGAAGTGCTTCGTCAGCTTGTGGCCATAGCCGCCATAGTCGCTCTGCAGCGCCTCCGTCCGCGCGGCGAAGGCCGTGACGGCTTGAGGAAAGCGCGTCTCGAACATGAAGGCGAGCGTGCCCTCGAGCTTGTGCGGCTTCAGCTCGACAGTGGAGGCCCTCTCGAAAGCGTCGACATCGGGGCCGTGCGGCAGCATCGAATTATGCAGCGAGATGCCGCCGGGCACGAAGCCGCCACCCGTCTTGGCGTCGTAGACGCCGTAGACCAGCCCCATGAACTCGCTCATCACGTTCATGTGGTACCAGGGCGGCCGGAAGGTGTTCTCCGCCACCAGCCAGCGATCGGAGAAGACGACGAAATCGACATTGGCGGTGCCGGGCGTTTCTGAAGGCGAGGTCAGCACCGTGAAGATCGAGGGGTCGGCGTGGTCGTAGAGCACCGGGCCGACCGGCGAGAAGCGCCTGAGATCGTATTTGTAGGGCGCGTAATTGCCGTGCCAGGCGACGACGTCGAGCGGCGAATGCGCGATATCGGCAACCCAGAGGTTGCCGCCCCATTTCACATACATCTTCGAGGGCGCGTCGCGGTCCTCATAGGCCGCGACGGGGGTGAGGAAATCGCGGGGATTGGCGAGGCAGTTCGCGCCGATCGGCCCGCGTTCCGGCAGGGTGAAGGCGCCGCCATAGTTCTCGCAGATATAGCCGCGGGCCGGGCCGTCGCGGAGCTCGACGCGGATCTTCACGCCGCGCGGGATCACCGCGATCTCGCCCGGCTCGATGTCGATGATCCCGAACTCGGTCCAGAGCCTGAGGCTGCCCTGCTGCGGCACGAACAGCATCTCGCCATCGGCATTGTAGAAATACGCGTCCACCATCGAGCGCGTGATCAGGTAGACATGCGCGCCCATGCCGCCCTGGCTGCCGGCATCGCCGGCGGTGGTCATGCTGCGGATGCCCTCGATGAAGGAGAGCGGCTCTGCGGGAATCGGGAGCGGGCTCCAGCGTAGCGGCGCGATCGGCATGTCGACCTCCCGCGCCGGCGCGGTGCGCCAGAACCCGGCATCGACCTTCCGGAACGTATTCCAATGCGCCACGGTCGGCCGGATGCGGTAGAGCCAGGAGCGCTCATTGGTGGTGCGCGGCGCGGTGAAGGGCGAGCCGGAGAGCTGCTCGGCATAGAGGCCATAGGCGCATTTCTGCGGCGAATTGCGCCCGAGCGGCAGCGCGCCCGGCAGCGCCTCGGTCTCGAAGCCATTCCCGAAACCGGACATGTAACCGGCCGCGATCGCGCTCCGGAGCTTGCCGTCGTTGGTCTTGCCATCATTCGTCTTGGCGCCGCCCGGTTTCTGAACGTTCATGATCTGGAGCCTTTCCGCGGACGCGCCCGGCCCGCGCCGGCCGCACACCAAACTGCCCTGCCCCAGCAAGCCGGTCGAAACGCGCGGCGCGCCAGGGGGCGCGGACGCGCCACAGGATAGTTGCTTTGGTAACTGTCCATTTTGTAACTAACAAGGCATGACCACTCTCGCCCTCGAAAGCTTCCTGCCCTATCGCCTCAACCGGCTCGCTTCGGTGGTTTTGCTGAAATTCCGCACGGTCTACGGCCCGCATCACGATCTGACCGTGCCGGAATGGCGCGTGCTGGCGACGCTCGCGCAATTCGGGACGATGACCGCGAAGGCCATCGGTGCCCATTCGGCCATGCACAAGACCAAGGTCAGCCGGGCCGTGCGGGCGCTGGAGGAGCGGCGCTGGCTGGTGCGTAGCCGGAGCGAGCTCGATCGTCGGGAAGAGGGCCTCACGCTCACGGCAGCGGGCCTGCGCAGCTATGCCGAGATCGTGCCGCGCGCACTCGCCTTCGAGGCTGCTCTTCTGGCCGAGCTCGGCCCGCATGCCGCGCCCCTGCTCGCGGCTCTCGAACGGATGGAGGCCGGTCTCGTCGATGACGCGCCACGTCCCGAGCGACGGTGACAGCGGCGCTTGCCTTCCGAAGCCCCACGGAAGGCTCTTCGAAAGTTTGCTGCATTTCCACGGAAACGCGGGTCATCCCGGACGGAGCGAAGCGGAGATCCGGGATCCATGCCCGAACGTCGATCCGAAGCGCTCCGGCATGGATCCCGGGTCAGGCCCGGGATGACCGAGGTGGAGCCGTGCGAAATCGGCAGGCTCTATGCGTCGCTCAGCGTCCGCCGCACGGCGTCGCGCCAGCCCGCGACCTTGCGCGTGCGCTGGCTCGCCGCCATCGCCGGCAGGAAGCGCCGCTCCAGCCGCCAGAGATCGGCGAAGCGGTCGGGCTCGGGCAGCAGCCCGGCATCGAGCCCGGCGAGATAGGCCGCGCCCAGCGCCGTCGTCTCCAGCACGGTCGGGCGGTCGACGGGCAGGTCGAGGATGTCGGCGAGGCGCTGCATCGTCCAGTCGGAGGCGACCATGCCGCCATCGACGCGCAGGACCGAGCGGCCGCCCTGCCCGGCTTCGGGCCAGTCGGCATGCATGGCCTCGATCAGGTCGAGCGTCTGGTAGCAGACGCTTTCCAGCGTGGCGCGGGCGAACTCGCGCGGCCCGGTGCCGCGCGTCAGCCCGAACAGGGCGCCGCGCGCATTGGCATCCCAATGCGGGGCGCCGAGCCCGACGAAGGCCGGCACGAGATAGACGTCCTGCGCCGGGTCGGCCGCTTCCGCGAGCGGGCCGGTATCGCTCGCCTTCTCGATGATGCCGAGACCGTCGCGCAGCCATTGCACCGCGGCGCCCGCGATGAAGATCGAGCCCTCCAGCGCGTAGGAGCGCTTGCCGCCGAGCTGGTAGGCGATGGTGCCGAGCAGCCGGTTCCTGGAGCGGACCGGCGTGTCGCCGGTGTTGAGCAGCGCGAAGCAGCCCGTGCCGTAGGTCGATTTCACCATGCCGGGGTCGAAGCAGGCCTGCCCGATCGTCGCGGCCTGCTGGTCGCCGGCGATGCCACGCACCGCAATCGGCCCGCCGAACAGCTCCGGCGCGGTGTCGCCGAAATAGGCCGCGCAATCACGGACCTCCGGCAGGATCGCCTCGGGAATGTCGAGCAGCGCGAGCAGGTCCTTGTCCCAGACGCCACGGCCGATATCGAACAGCATGGTGCGCGCCGCATTGGTCGCGTCGGTCGCATGCACCGCACCGCCCGTCAGCCGCCAGAGCAGGAAGGAATCGACGGTGCCGAAGGCGAGCTCGCCCGCTTCCGCACGGCGGCGGGCACCGGGAACATTATCGAGCAGCCAGGCGATCTTGGTGCCGGAGAAATAGGGGTCGATGCGCAGGCCGGTGCGGCTGGCGACGAGCTCCTCATGGCCGGCGGCGACGAGCTGCGCGCAGGCCTCGGCGGTGCGCCTGTCCTGCCAGACGATGGCGCGGTGGATCGCCCTGCCCGTCTGGCGGTCCCAGATCAGCGTGGTCTCGCGCTGGTTGGTGATGCCGATTCCGGCGATGTCCCGCGCACCGAGCCCGGCCTTGGCGAGAGCCTCGCGCGCCGTCTCAAGCACGGTGTCCCAGATATCCTCCGGCTCGTGCTCGACCCAGCCGGAGGCTGGAAAATGCTGCGGGAACTCCCTTTGCGCGCTGGCCACCGGAGCGAGCGAAGCATCGAACAGGATCGCCCGCGAGGAGGTCGTGCCCTGGTCGATCGCGAGGAGATGTCTGGCGGCCATGCTCTGCTTCCTGCCCTGTCCCATGAGCATCGGACCGAAAAGCGGAATCCCCTTTCCGGAAGAAGCCGATGCGATAACCCATCCCGCGCTCTGCGGCGCAGCGGGCGGAGACTTGCCGAAGCCGCGGCTTCCGCGCAAGGGCATGGCCCTGATTTCGGCTCCCGGCCTGCCGCGCGAGGGCCTGTTTGCCTGTCCCCATGGCAAGGTTCTGCTTGGCACGCGGCTTGCGCTGTAGTTAGCTTGCTGACGAAGCAGATGGCTGCGCCTTGCGCGGCCCCTGCCGGATCGCTTCATGCGGGTGCGGCAGGTCGGGGGATTGGAATGGCGGCGGTCGAGGACCGGCAGCAGGGAGGCGTCGCATCCGCGGCGCCGCCACATCGACATGACGCCGATCCGCTCAGGGCCGGCGGCGCCGCCGTTGGTGCCACCGCCCGTTCCCATAACGGACATCGGCTCTTCCCCGCGCCCGCGACCTATGCGGCCCTCGATCTCGGCACGAACAATTGCCGGCTGCTGATCGCCCGCCCGGCCCAGCACGGTTTCCGGGTCGTCGACGCCTTCTCGCGGATCGTGCGCCTGGGCGAAGGGCTGGCGGCGAGCAGCCGCCTCGGCGATGCCGCCATGGACCGGGCCGTCGAGGCGCTGAAGATCTGCCGGGGCAAGATGGCGAATCGCGGCGTCACCCGCGCCCGGCTCGTCACCACGGAAGCCTGCCGCGCCGCCACGAACGGGCTCGACTTCGTCCGCCGCGTCGCGGCCGAGGCCGAATTGGCGCTGGAGATCATCGACCAGCGTACCGAGGCCTCCCTGGCCGTCTCGGGCTGCGCCGCGCTGGCGGACCCGGCGGCCGAAGGGGTCATCGTCTTCGACATCGGCGGCGGCTCCACTGAGATCGTCTGGCTCGGCAACCGCAGCGAGGCGCGCGACCCCGCCGCCCGGATCCGCGAATGGGCCTCGCTGCCGATCGGCGTCGTCACGGTGGCGGAACGCTATGGCGGCGTCGAGGTCAGCCGCGAGCTGTTCGAGCGCATGGTCGATGATTGCGCGCAGGCGCTCGAGCCCTTCGTGAAGCGGGCCGCGCCCGCCCGTCAGGCGCGCGCCTTCCATCTGCTCGGCACCTCCGGCACGGTCACCACCGTCGCCGGCATCCATCTCGGCCTGCTCCGCTACGACCGGCGCGAGGTCGACGGGCTGTGGATGCGCCAGGACGATATCCTCGCGGTCATCGACCGGCTGATCGCGATGGACTATGCCGCACGGGCAGCGAATGCCTGCATCGGCCGCGAGCGCGCCGATCTCGTGCTGGCCGGCTGCGCGATCTTCGAGGCGATCCGCCGCGCCTTTCCGAGCGAGCGGGTCCGGATCGCCGATCGCGGCCTGCGCGAAGGCATCCTGCTGCGGATGATGCATGAGGATCGCGCCTGGTGGCGGCGCAGATAGGCTTGGACGGCGATGAGCAGCGGAAAATCGGGAGGCGGCGCCGGTGGCAAGGCGTCGGCAGGCGCGCGCGACATGCGCGTCAAGGTCAAGAAGGCCGGCAAGCTCAAGCATTCCTCGCAGCTCTGGCTCGAGCGCCAGCTCAACGACCCCTATGTGAAGCGGGCGAGAGAGCTGGGCTATCGCTCGCGCGCGGCCTTCAAGCTCGAGGAGATGGACGACCGCTACAAATTCCTCAAAACCGGCCAGCGCCTGGTCGATCTCGGCTGCGCGCCGGGCGGCTGGTGCCAGATCGCGGCCAAGCGCATCGGGCTGGAACAGGGCAAGGGCCATATCGTCGGCATCGACCTGCTGCCGGTCGACCCGATCCCGGCCGTCGACCTGATCCAGATGGATTTCATGGCCGAGGAGGCCCCGGCCCTGCTGACCGAACGGCTCGGCGGGCGGGCCGACGGCGTGATGTCGGACATGGCCGCCAACACCACCGGCCACAAGAAGACCGACCATCTCAAGATCATCGCGCTGGCCGAGGCTGCGCTCGAATTCGCGCATGACGTGCTGGCACCGGGCGGCTTCTTCCTCGCCAAGCTGTTCCAGGGCGGCGACAGCGCCGAACTGCTCGCGGGCCTGAAGCGCGACTTCACGCTCGTGCGCAACGTCAAGCCGGCGGCCAGCCGCGCCGATTCCTCGGAGCTCTACGTGCTGGCAACGGGGTACAGGCGCAAGCCGGATGCGGCCGAGACGGCCGTTTGAGAATCGGCAGAGATGTCTCTGGCCGCAACCCAGCATCGCCGCATCCGAGCGCCGAGATCTCCGAGATGACCAAGACGCGTCTGGTTTCGATTCTTTCAACCCTTGCCGTTCTCGTCCTCGGATCCTTGCCTGCACAGGCCTCCGACCGGACACCCGAGCAAGTGGCGGAGCTCTATTACCGCGCCTGGCTCAACTACGACCGCGCCGCTGCCGTTCAGCTCAACACGGCGCTGCGCCCGGAAACCGGCGGACGGGATCTCGTCGATCTCGGGATGATCGCCGATCCCGCCGCATGGCAACTCAGGCGAATCGCAAGCTTGAGCGCTCGGGGAGACCCGTCGGCCCCCGAGATCAGACGGCTGATGGCGAAATTCATCATCGCCGGAAGCAAACGCGTTCGCTGCCGGGCCCTCGGCCACGAAATCAGCGCCCAGCCGACGGGCGAGCGCTTTCGCGCGACCGTCAAGCTTGAATGCGCCGTGCCGGATGC
>NZ_JBFRDQ010000037.1:0-26873 GCF_052113865.1 Allobosea sp. TAB14
GATAGGCCCTGACATAGTCCGCGGCCTCGATCCAGCGCCGCCCCAGTGAGGACAGGCGGAAATCTTCCATAGCCTCGGCCGGTGGGGTCGCACGCGTCAATCGGGTGATCGTGCCGACGACCTGGGCGCCGCCGTCGGGCTCGCCATACGTCCCCGGCTTCGCCTCGATCAYGCTCCGCAAGCCCTTGCCGAGCAGGCCCATGTCGACGCCGCCGCTGCCGACCACGAGGCTTTCGAACAGGTCGGGCCGGGTGGCCGCCGCGAACAGCATCGCCGAGGTGCCCACGTCGGGACCGATGGCATGCCACCGTGCGATGCCGAGCTCTGCGGCCAGGCGGATGACGAATTGCCCCATGGCTGCCGGCGACATCAGTTCGGAGCGATGATCCGAGCGCCCGAAGCCCGGGAGATCGACCGCAATGACGGGGCCGAGCTGCATCAGGTCGTCCCAGATCGCGTGAAATGCGTAGATGCTCTGCGGCCAGGGCGCAGTGATGAGGATCGGTAGGCCGAGCCCCGGGCTTCGCAGAATCCGAAGCTTATACCCCTCCACGGGGATGAACCCAGGCTTGAGAGGATCAAAAATGGCTTTGACCATGATGCCGCCTCGCTGATGCACCTTGCGGGATGTAGACGGATATTCGGCGGCTCGATCCGTCAAAGACACGCCGATTTGGGACAATCCGCGCGATCCGTCAGCCTTGTGTCTTGAAGCCTGCGCGCCGCTGGCTATGTCGCCCAATGGTGGCCGACTGGCGTGACGGCTTTCGAGCCCCGCTCTGCCGTGCATGAAATCATGCTATCAAGCGAAACCGGTGAGGTGGAGGTGCGGATGAGACATGTCGGCTTCATCATGGAAGACGGTTTCCAAGTCATGGGCTTGGCTGCCTTGTCTGCATTCGAGTTCGCCAACCTGCAGCTTGGCCGCCACGCCTACTCGGTCTCCGTCATGTCGGAGAGAGGCGGGGGCATCTTATCTACCTTGGGCATGAAGGTTGAAACCGTCCCGCTAGGGGAATTTCCCGACACCCTCATGGTTCTCGGCGAGTTGCGTCCGCGGCCCCTTACGACGGCGTTGCGCGATTACATCGCCGCTGCCGGCCAGCATTCCCGCCGTGTCGCTGGCGTCTGCACAGGCGCATTCGCGCTGGCGGAAGCAGGTCTGCTCGATGGGAAATCAGCCACGACGCACTGGGCCCATGCCAAGACGCTGCAGGAGCGTTACCCCGCCGTGCGGGTCGACGACGACCGCATCTTCATCAAGGACGGCAATGTCTGGACATCGGCAGGAATGAGCTCCGCGCTCGATCTAGCCCTGGCGCTGATCGAGGATGACTATGGCGCGGAGCTGGCCCGGGGAGTCGCGCGCCGGCTCGTCATCTATCATCGGCGGCCCGGTGGCCAGTCGCAGTTCTCGGCCTTGCTTGAACTTGAGCCGCGCTCCGATCGCGTGAAACGAGCGCTCGTCTATGCCAAAGAGAATCTCCGCAACGCCTTGACCGTCGAGGAACTCGCGGATGCGGCGAGCCTGAGCCCACGGCAGTTCACCCGCGTGTTTCGCGAAGAGACCGGGCAATCCCCGGCGAAGGCTGTCGAGCGGCTGCGCCTGGAGGCGGCGAAGGCGATGCTGGAGGATGGCAGGCATCCGATGGATATCGTCGCTCGCGATACCGGCTTTGCCGATCGCGATCGGATGCGCAGGGCTTTCCTGCGCTTCTTCGGGCACCCGCCGCAGACGCTGCGTCGCAATCTACGCCTGGCGGAAGCGCAGGAACAGGCAGGCGACGTGACATCTGGCATGGCCGAGGCTGGCGAGTAGTTCCCCGGCCAGCGAAGCCATCGCACCCAACTCGGTTCGCATAACGCGTCAGGTGCCGCTCCGGCAGCCAAAAGAAGACGCCATGGCGGCGGCCATGTCCGGAATTGCCGCCTTGTTGACTTAGGAGCGGACGACTGTGGGGCCTAGCTTGTCTCGACCGTCAAGGTCGAACGCCGGAGGCAAGCGTGGCCGTCAAATCCGAGATCAATGCGCTGGAAACATCCTTCGGGCGGTTGGCATGGCGTGAAGACGGACCGATCGGCGGTTTGCCGCTGGTCCTCCTTCAGCGCTTCCGCGGCACGATGGACGATTGGGACCCGGCCTTCATCGCGGCGATCTCACAAGACAGGCGGGTGATCCGCTTCGACAGCGTGGGCATAGGGCGCTCCGATGGGAGCGTGCCGGAGACGGTCGCGGGACTCGCCGCCGTCGCGGCCGAATTCATCCAGCGTCTCGGCTGCTCGCAGGTCGATCTGCTCGGCTGGTCGCTGGGTGGCGTGGTCAGCCAGCAATTCGCCCTCGATTTCCCGGCGCTCGTCCGCCGGCTCATCGTGGCGGGGTCGAGCCCGGGGCCGGTCGCCGACGGTCCGCAGCAGCATCCGCGAGTGCCGCAGATCATGACAAAGCCGGAAAACGACGCCGACGATTTCCTGTTCCTGTTCTATCCGGAGAGCGAAAGCGCGGTCGCTGCCGGCCGCAGCTCGCTCGCCCGCATCGCCACGGCGCCAGGTCGGGGGCCGCCGGTCAGCGCTGTGTCGTTCATGGGGCAGGTTAAGGCGGTGTCGAGCTGGCCTGGCGTACTGCACCGCGCCAAGGAGCTGAGGCTGCCGATGCTCGTCGCGAACGGCGCTCACGACGTGATGCTGCCGGCCTATCGTTCCTATGTGCTCTCGCAGCAGGCGCCAGATGCCAAGCTGGTGCTTTATCCGGACGCGGGACACGCCTTCCTGTTTCAGCACATCGACGACTTCGCGGCCGAGATCGATCGCTTTCTCGAAGGCTGAGCCCAGCCCGCAGACCGCGCGGCCGTCAACGTTCGGCGATAGCGAGATTTCGCGACGCAATGTCTCAAATCGACGCTTATGTGTCATTTGAGACATTGCGATTGTTTGCGATTGTCGGTCCATCGGCGGCGGGGAGTGCCCGGTCTGCCTCAACGAGAGATACCAGGTGACGCCATGCAGATGACCGGCAACACGATCTTCATCACCGGGGGGACCTCGGGCATTGGGCGGGGCCTGGCCGAGGCATTCCACAAGCTCGGCAACAAGGTGATCGTGGCGGGGCGCCGCCGGGCGCTGCTCGACGAGGTGACGACGGCCAATCCGGGCATCGATGGGATCGAACTCGACATCGCCGATGCCGCCGATATCGAACGGGTGGCTGGCCGCCTGACGCAGGCCTATCCGACCCTGAACGTGCTGATCAACAACGCCGGCATCATGCCCTTCGACGATGCGGGCGGCACGATCGACGATGCGACGTCGCGCAAGATCATCGACACCAATCTGCTCGGGCCGATCCGGCTGACATCGGCGCTGATTGGGCATCTGAAGGCCCAGCCACGTGCGACGGTGATCCACAACACCTCCATCCTGGCCTATGTGCCGCTGGCGACAACGGCTGTGTATTCGGCCACAAAGGCAGCCCTGCACTCCTATGCGCTGTCGCAGCGCTTCATGCTGCGCGAAACCGGCGTTTCGGTGCAGGAGATCGCGCCACCCTGGGTCGATACCGACCTCATCAAGAAGAGCGGCGACTCTCGCGCCATGCCGCTCGACATCTTCATCGAAAAAACGATGGCCGGTCTCGCCACCGAGGCGGCAGAGGTGATCGTCGACGAGATTAAGGCGCTGCGGGATAACCCAGGCAGCGGTGAGCACGCGCTGGTGCAGGGCTTCAATCTCGAACTGATCGCCAATCCCATTCCGGTCTGATCCGTAGAGGCGCCCCCATGTCGGTCCGGCAGGGGGAGCCTGCGGCGTTTGGAGCGCTCTCGATGATTCATGACAAGCCGCTATCCTCCGCGGCTAAGGCCCCCGCCGCCGTCGAAGCGATGGCGTCGAAGCCGGTTGAGGAAGGCTCTCTTCTGCCCCCGGCCTTTCTCGCGCTCGGCACCTTCGCCATCGGAACCGAAGGGTTCATGATCGCGCCGCTTCTGCCGACCATCGCCGACGACCTCGGGATGAGCCTCTCGGCGACGGCCACGCTGGTCGTCGTCTTCACGCTCGTCCTTGCCGTAAGCTCGCCGATCTCGACCGTCTTGACCGCGAGCTTGCGGCGGCGCGATACGCTGCTTCTCGCCATGGCGATCTTCACCGCCGGGAACCTCATCGCAGCGCACTCCTCGTCCTTCGCGGCGCTGATGCTCGCCCGCATCATGATGGCGGTCGCGTCGGGGCTCTACATTCCGGGAGCGAACTCGCTGGCGGGAGTCATCGTACCTGCGGGCAAGCGCGGACGTGCGCTCGCCATCGTCAGCGGCGGCATGACGATCGCCATCGCGCTCGGCCTGCCTCTCGGCGCCATCGTCGGCCATGCTTTCGGCTGGCGAACCACCTTTCTCGCCGTGGCTGCGATGGGACTCGTCGCGATCGTCGGAATCGGTCTCGGGATTCGCTCCGACGCCGGGTTCGGGATTGCGGTGGCGAGCCTGAAGCAACGGCTCGGGGTGGTCCGGCGCCCTGCGATCCTTCGCCTCCTCGCCGTAAGCCTGTTCTGGGCGATCGGCGCCTTCACGGCCTACCCCTACATCGCTCCCTATCTGAAGGCGGTGCTCGGTTTCGGTGCCACCGGAATCAGCGCGACGGTCTCGATGTGGGGCCTCGCCGCAGCGATCGGCGTCACGGTCGGCGGCACGCTGAACGACCGCTTCGGATCGAACCGGGTGGTGCGGAGCTCTCTCATCGCTCTTTCAATCTCCTTTGCAGCTCTCGCCGTTGCGACGTTGTTGGCGCCGGCAGGGGCCCTCGTAGTCGCGCTCCCTGCCATCGCGGCCTGGGGCTTCAGCGTGTGGTCGCTGTTTCCTGCCCAGATGGCGCGGCTGATCGCGGCCGGGCCAGTCTCGGAGGCATCCGTTGCGCTCGCGCTCAACACCTCGACCACGTATCTCGGCTTCTCCATCGGATCGGCGATCGGTGCCGGTATCATCGGTATCGGCGCGGTCTGGGCCATCGGCGCGATGGCGGCGCTGGCTGAACTGGTGGCGATGATGCTCGATCGACGCGGGGCAGCCCATGCGACGCGGTGACGACGCCTCTGCGCCGGGGGCGCCCGGCTCACTGCCCGGTTCCTCGGCCGAGCTCGCGAACCGCGCGGGGTCGGCTGTGCCCGTCGATCCGCGCACCAGACGCATGCTCGAAGCGCCCGTGCTGCCGCTGCTGGTCCGGATGGCCTGGCCGAACGTGCTCATCATGCTCGCCCAGGCATCGAGCGGGCTGATCGAGACCTGGTTCGTGGCCAAGCTCGGGACGGAGGCGCTGGCGGGCATGGCGCTCGTGTTCCCGACCGTCATGCTGATGACGATGCTCTCGAACGGCGCGATCGGCGGCGGCATTTCCTCGGCCGTGGCGCGTGCGCTCGGCTCCGGACAGCGCGCACGGGCTGACGCTCTCGTCCTGCACGCGATCGTCTTGAACCTCGCCCTCGGCCTCGGCTTCTCGGCCCTGTTCCTCATCTTCGGCCGGCCGATCTATCGTCTGCTCGGCGGCTCCGGCGGCGATCTCGAGGCGGCCTTGACCTATTCGGGCGTCGTCTTCGCCGGCAATGGCCTGATCTGGCTGATGAACGGGCTCGCCAGCGTGATCCGCGGCACGGGCAACATGGCATTCCCGGCCATCGTCAGCTGTGTCGGAGTCGCCCTGCTGATCCCGATCTCGCCCCTACTGATCTTCGGCTTCGGCCCCATTCCGGCTCTCGGCATCGCGGGAGGAGGGGTGGCGCTGCTCACCTTCTACGCCGGCGGAACGCTCGCCATGGCGTGGTACGTCCTCTCGGGGCGCAACCCGGCGCGGTTCCACTGGGTGCGCCTGCATTGGGAGCCGCTCGCCGGCATCCTGAAAGTCGGCGCGCTCTCGGCGCTGCAGTCGCTCCAGACCAACCTCATCGTCGCTGGCGCGACCGCGATCGTCGCCGCCGCGGCCGGGGTGGATGCGGTCGCGGGCTTCGGGACAGGCGTCCGGCTCGAATATCTGCTGGTCCCAGTGATCTTTGGCATCGGCGCGCCGATGGTCGCGCTCGTCGGCACCAATATCGGCGCGGGCCAGCGCGAGCGGGCACTGGAGATCGGGCTGAGCGGAGCGGGCCTGTCCTTCGCGATCACCGAAGTCATCGGTATCGTGGCCGCGCTGTTTCCCGCCGCCTGGCTCGGGCTGTTCAGCGCCGAGCCCGCGATGATCGCGACCGGCAGCGCCTATCTGCGGATCGTCGGCCCCTTCTACGGCTTTTTCGGGCTCGGACTGTCGCTCTACTTTGCCAGCCAGGGCGCGGGAAAGCTGCTCTGGCCGCTGGGCGCCGGCGCGCTTCGCCTCGTCGTCGCACTGCTCGGCGGCTGGCTTGTCTTGCGGCTCACGGGTTCGCTCGAAGCCTTCTTCGCCTCGCTGGCGCTCGCACTCCTGGCCTATGGGCTGGCGATGTTCGCTGCGGTGAAGGCGGGCGTCTGGTTCAAATAGCCCGGATCCGGAGTCGTGCACCGGAGTGGGCGAACCATTGGCGAGCGGATCATGCGCAGGGCCGCGGCATAGAGGCAGCGGCCCTGCTGCGGAATCAGGCCAGCCGGATGTCCGAAAGGTCGATCGAGACGACCAGCGGCTCGGCAAGCGAGGTTCCATCCGGCTGACGCGGGTAGATGCGCCGCTCGGTCGGGAAGCGGAGACCCTGCACCTCGACATAGCTGCCGATATAGTGTGCGCCCGGCGTGTTCCCGGCGATCTCGACATCGTAGTCGTGACGCTTCAGCAAGCCGGCATCGTCGACGTAGAGCGTCTGCACGGTGCTGTGCGTGGCGATGTCGGAGGGAAACGCCACTTCGAGCTTCTGCCAGGTCTCACCCTTCTCCCGCCACTCCCCGACGGATCGGCTGACGACGCCGGGCGCAGCCAGCAGGAACGGCATGTTGAGATAGGTCCACATCGCAATCCCGGCGAAATAGGCCAGTTGAGGCTCTGTCCATGGTGTTTCGAGCGTATGCCCGGCGAAGGAGGCGCGAGGCTCGTCCAGCTCCTCGACGATCTTCCCGGCGGCGTCCCTGATCTCGACGCGGCCCGGCTCGAAGCGGGTCACCTTGCCCTCCGGCCCGAACGGCGAATGAGAAGCCCACTCCCGCCCGAGCCCGACCGTGACGTTCGTCTCGTCTAGCTTGCCGCCATGCCCCTTGAGCGGCCAGAGCACGCCGCCCTGCCGAAGGTGGGCGGTCAAGGTGGTGAAATTCTTCCATCTGTCGAGCCCGCCATGGGCATCGATGATCTTCCGTGCCAGAGCGTCCATGTCGTCATCCTGTCGTTTGCTGTGTAGTTCAGGCGCCGAGAAAGGTCTCGACATGCGAAACGAATGTTTCCGGATACTGGAGCARCGCGCCGTGGCCTGAATCCGGATAGATAATCAGCGTGGTGCTGCTCATGTTCTTGAACATCTCGTAGGCATTGATCGACGGGAACATCGTGTCGTCGCTGCCATGGACGATGAGCGTCGGCTGTCGGATCGCCCTGAGCGAGGCGTGATCCGGGTCCGGCTCCGCGCACCAGCGGATGATGGCCTGCGCCTGCGGGTTGCTGACGGCCTCGCCCCGGTCCGGATCACGGTCGCTCGTCCGGGCGCCGGCGCGGTCGATGAAGGCGGCGCCGGCGGCCTGGCTGGCTTCGGACGGCGTGAAGAAGAGGGGAAGCCTGACGTCGCGTGCGTTCCGGGCGAAGGCCTCTTCGACCACTTGCAGCAGATGCTCCTCGCCGCCGCGCGGAGCCGTACCGGCGAGGATCATCCGGCGGACATCGACCGCGCCGCGCGTCGCCATCACCTGGGCCAGAAAGCCGCCGAGCGAGAAGCCAAGGAGATCGACCTGCTTCAGGCCGAGCGCTGCGATGAAGGCTTCGGCATCGGTGACCTGCTGCTCGACGCTGTCAGGTGTTTCGCCGGAGGAGGTGCCGACGCCGGCATTGTTAAAGGCGATCACCGGCCGCCGCGCCGCCAGCGCATTGACCACCGCCGGATCCCACGCGTCCATTGTGCCGGTGAAGTGCTGCAGCAAAACGAGCGGAATACCCGCCTCCGGCCCGAGCCGGCGATAGGCGAAGCGCACACCGCCGCTATCGATATAGCGCGTCGGAGTCCGTTCGAGAGTATCAGGCATGGTCGGTTCCTTTCGCTTCGAATGAAGATGAGCCCTTCCGAAAGCGGTGGCGCCTGCGCAGCCGCTCGAAAGTTGTTCGGGTTTGTGTCGGCGGATGGACGCTCAGGGTGCCGGTGTCGGATCGTCGAGGCTGACCATGCCGCGTCCTTCGGCGTGAAGCGCGGCCTTGACCGAATGCCTCGTTCCGACCAGCCGAAGGAAAGCCGCCAGCCGGGGATAGGCGTCGAGCGCTATGCCGTAGAAGCGCGTCCAGCTGGCGATGACGAAGAGATAGGCGTCGGCAGCGGTGAAGGTTTCACCGGTGAGGAACGGGCCAACCATCCCTTGTTCGGCGAAGGCGAGACGTCCCCGGATGCGGGCGAGGACGAGCTCGCGCATCGGCGCGTCGATCTTCCAGTTGAGCGGGATGAAGCTCTTGTGCAGCTCGGCGGCGACGAAACTTTGCCACTCCATGACCCGGTAGCGCGCCATGGTGCCGGGAGCAGGCATGAGATCGCGTCGCTCCGCCCGATCGCAGATGAATTGCGCGATCACCATGTTCTCGGTCAGCCGCTCGCCACCGGGAAGCTCCAGCAGCGGCACCATGCCTCTGGGAGCCACGTCGCGATAATCCGAGCCGTCCGCCCGCTGCTTTGCCGTCACGTTGACGACCTCGAGATCGAAGGGCTCCCCGATCTCGCGCAATAGGATGTGCACCGAGAGCGAGCTCGCACCCGGATGGACATAAAGCTTCATGCAACAGCCCTCCTGGCAGGTGCCTCGGCACGAGTGCCGAGGCACCGCTTCATCAGGCCTTCACGAAGGCGAGCAGATCCGGATTGATCACGTCGGCATGGGTCGTGAGCATGCCGTGCGGATAGCCCTTGTAGAGCTTCAGCGTGCCGTTCTTCAGCAGCTTCACTGCCTTGAGGGCGGCATCCTCGTAGGGCACGACCTGGTCGTCGTCGCCGTGCATCACCAGCGTCGGCACGTTAATGGCCTTCAGGTCCTCGGTCTGGTCGGTCTCGGAGAACGCCTTGATGCCGTCGTAGTGGGCCTTGGCCGAACCCATCATGCCCTGGCGCCACCAGTTCTGGATCGTGCCCGGGATCGGCGTCACGCCCGGCCGGTTGAAGCCGTAGAACGGCCCGGTCGGCACATCGAGGAAGAACTGCGCGCGGTTGGCCGCGAGCGCGGAACGGAAGCCGTCGAACACCGCCATGGGCAGTCCTTCGGGATTCTTTTCGGTCTTCACCATGATCGGCGGGATAGCCGACACGAGAACCGCCTTGGCCACGCGGCCCTGCGGCTGACCGAACTTGGCGACATAGCGCGCGACCTCGCCGCCACCGGTCGAGTGGCCGATATGCACGGCATTGCGCAGATTCAGGTGCTCGGCCACCGCGGAGGCGTCCGCAGCATAATGGTCGATGTCGTGCCCTTCGCTGACTTGCGATGAGCGACCATGACCACGCCGGTCATGCGCCACCACGCGATAGCCGTTGTGAAGGAAGAATAGCATCTGCGCGTCCCAATCGTCCGATGACAGCGGCCAGCCATGGTGGAAGACGATGGGCTGGGCGTTCTTCGGTCCCCAATCCTTGTAGAAGATCTCCACGCCGTCCTTGGTGGTGACGTAAGCGGCGCTCATGGCATGTGTTCCTTTCGATGCTTGGACAGTGGAGAAGGGAGTAGCGAAGGCGGGGGCCGGAAGAATTGCGGCTGCCGCTATACCGACCGCTGCGGTCAGGACCGTGCGGCGRCTCTCGGTGGAACCTGGATAAGACATGACGGTGGCCTCGAAAAACTTGCTCCAAAGAGCAGTAAAGCCAATCCGGATTCACTGACGGACAAAGAAGCCTGAGATCGGGACATATCGACCTCTGCCGCTCGTAGGAGCCGACGATGCGTCGAGAGAGTGCGGGTGCGCCTGACGGGCTTCGCTCCGGAGGCGCTCACGCTGATGGGGGCCATGAACCTCGCGGCGCTCAATATCGCCAACGCCATCGGCGCCTGGGCGGGCAGCGTGACGATTGCGGCCGGCTACGGCCCGCTGTCCGCTGTATGGGCGAGCTTCGGGCCGACGCTCCTGGCCCTTCTGGTCTTCGCGCCCATCTTGCCGAAGGCGCCGCAGTTCGCGCCGGCGTGATTGCGGTCAAGCTCCTCATCTGGTCGGATGGCGTCGCGCGCGAGAAGTGGCATAGGCCCGATACGGAGGTCACCCCATGGCAATCGGCGATGCTCGGCGAGAGCAGATTTTTCCGACACTGTCCGCCCTTCAGATTGCGACGTCGCGTCGCTTCGCCAGCGGCGCACCGCGCCGCTTCGGTCCGCGTGAGGTCGTCTACGAGATCGGCGCCCGCGACGCCCCCTGCTGGCTGATTCTCGATGGCTCGGCTGACGCGATCCGACGCGGCGCGGCCGGCCGGTCGTCGCTGGTCACGACCTACGGTCCCGGCCAGTTCACCGGCGAGACCAATCAGCTCTCGGGCCGTCCATCCCTCATGTCGGTCGTGGCGGGGGATGCTGGTGCGGTCGCGATCCCTTTTGATGCGCCGCATCTCCGCGCGCTCGTCATCGGATCGGCGGATGTCGGTGAAACGATCATGCGCGCCTTCATCCTCCGGCRCGTCATGCTGATCGAGGAGGGGCAGACCGGCGGCGCAGGATCAATCCTGGTCGGACGCCGGGATGATCCGGGCATCGTCCGGTTGTCGGGTTTTCTCACCCGCAACGGCTACCCCCACACCGTCATTGCCGCGTGCGAGCCGGAGGGGCGCGAACTCGTCGAACGGCTCGGCGTCGCCCCCGAAGACCTGCCGCTGATGATCTGCCCGAACGGCACATTGCTCAGAAGCCCGAGCAATGCCGATGCCGCGACCTGTCTCGGCATCACGCCGGATCTCGATCCGAAGACTGTCCATGACGTGGCGGTCATCGGGGCCGGGCCAGCCGGGCTTGCCACTGCCGTCTATGGCGCATCCGAAGGGTTGTCGGTCCTGGTCCTGGACAGCCGCGCCTTCGGCGGCCAGGCGGGCGCGTCCGCCCGGATCGAAAACTATCTCGGCTTTCCGACCGGCATCTCCGGACAAGCCCTCGCGGGCCGGGCGTTCAATCAGGCGGCGAAGTTCGGCGCCGAGCTTGCCATTCCGCTGACCGTCGAATTGCTCCGCTGTCACGGAGCGGATGCGGAAGCCCCGTTCACCCTCGAGCTCAGCAATGGAGGCACCGCGCGGTCGCGCACCATCGTGATCGCCTCCGGAGCGCGTTACAGGCAGCCCGACATTCCCAACATCGAAGCGCTGGAAGGGGCGGGCGTTTCCTACTGGGCATCGCCCGTCGAGGCGCGGTTGTGTGCCGGCGAGGATGTCGTCCTGGTTGGCGGAGGAAACTCGGCGGGCCAGGCGGTTGCCTATCTCGCGCCGCAGGTCAGGCATCTGCACCTGGTGGTGCGCCGCCCCCTCGAGCAGACCATGTCCCGGTACCTGATCGATCGGATCGCGGCCTTGCCCAACGTCGAACTCCATGTGGACAGCGAAATCGTCGATTTGCACGGCGACCGGGCGACTGGCCTGACCGGGACGAGGTTTCGGGACCGCCGGACAGGTGCGATCCGGGAGTGCACATCACACCACCTCTTCCTGTTCATCGGCGCCGATCCCAATACGCACTGGCTCGACGGCTGTGTGGCGCTCGACGCAAAGGGCTTCGTTCTCACGGGGGAGCGCGCCGGCGACGGCGAGCGGCTGCCGCTCGAAACCAGTTGCCCAGGCATCTTCGCCGTCGGAGACGTGCGGGCCGGTTCGACCAAGCGGGTCGCCGCCGCCGTTGGCGAAGGCGCCGCCGTCATCGCCCAGATTCATTCCGTCCTGACACGGAACGTCGGGCCCGCATTGAATGCGGTGCGGCAAGCTTGATGGAGCGTGGCCTCTGCATCGCGTCACGGCCAGCGGAGTTGAGGTGCATGCCCGGTCCCAAGGAGTTTTGAAAGCCTCCGAGTGGCGGGACCGAAACGCGCCATAAGCGGAACTTGCAACTCTGCCAGAAAGCCGACATTCCGCGGTGCCGGTCGAGACAAAAGCTCGTCGAGCCGGTTCGCGTGTCAGCGCAGGGATCTCTGCCACAATTTTTCAGCAGCTTCATCAGGTCCAATCACGGTCAATCATCCGAATTGGCCGCGTCGAAGACCGCATCGAACCGGACCAGGGGCATAACCTCACGGAAGTAGTGCTCTTCGGCTTCATGCCATTGGCGCTCCCAGGGACCTATAATGCCCTCTCTCACAAGCAGTCTTGCTTTGCGGAAAGCGTCTGAAGCTGTCACGAGAACTTTCATGTCGATGAGGTCCGCGAGTTCCGGCCGAGCCGAATAGACGCCCTCGAGGATAACGACGGATCGCGGTGAAAGCTCAGACACGCTTGACTGCAACCTGCCGTCAAAAGCTTCCCAATCGAACGCGCGCCAACTGGCAGCGCGACCCTGCCGCAAGGCGCCCAGCACAGCGCGCTGGCGGGGCCAGTCGATACAGTCGGCAGCGCGGATGGCGGGGGCATCTGATCGCAACCCAGTGCCGCCGGCAAAGAAGTCGTCACCCTCAATGAGCGCCGCTCCCACCTTATCTGCTAGCAGCGCTGCCAGAGTCGACTTGCCCACGCCGCTGCGTCCGTCGAGCGCAATCACATAGGGCCCATCCGCCTTGGCCGCGTGCAAGTGGATCTGACGAGCGAATGTGCTGGTATCGGAGAAATGCATCAGCGTCTGGCTTCCTGGTAAGTCCGGCGCGATACGCCTCGGATGAAGAAGCTGCTGTCCCGCCATGCCGGTCAGCGTTCCCGTGCAACACTCTGCAAGCAGGTGGCTCTTTCCTCGTTTAGTTATAATCGACCCAGCTATTCTGCGGCGGGATCAATCTCCGCGAGGAACCATTCTCTGAAAGCGCGTATCGCACGGGCTTCCGGTCGCGATTTGAGGCGTGAAAGCCATTATGCATCGGTGGTACCTCCAATTATAGCGGTTGTCGCAGCGTGATCCATGCGCGGGCATCATCGTGGATCACGTTCGACTCGCATCCATCGTGCGCTATCAATGGGCATTCGACTTCCACCGACAACCGTTACCCCGACCTCAGTGGTTGCAGTTTGCCACGGAAAATATCGGCGAATGCTGACGACCGGCTCCCCTAGCGAGATGGAAGCCCGAATGCCTTCATGGCTTGACGCGTCGCATCCGCTACGACGGCATCAATGGCGCCCGGTGTTGCGTCTTGTGCGCCCGTGAAGAACACGCAGATCAGGATCGATGGTCCGCTTGGCGGCCAAATGATGCCGATATTGTTGTGCGTCCCCCGCGCGCCCGTGCCGGTCTTGTGGCCGACGGTGTAGCCGGCGGGGACGCCGGCCTTGATCCGGCCGGCCCCGGTGGGTGTCTCGGTGATCCAACGCGTAAGCAACTGCAGGTGCGCCGCTGAAAGCAAGTTGCCGCGCAAGACGCGGTCGAGGTTGGCCACATATTGCTCGGCCGTCGTGGTATCGCGCATATCGCCGGGCAAGGCGCTATTCAGCTCAATTTCCAGTCGATCCACGCGCGTGACGTGGTCGTCAATGCTGCCATACCACTGCTGGAAGGCAGCCAGTCCGCCCATTTCGCGGATCAGAATATTTGCCGCGGGGTTGTCACTAACCTCGACTGTCGCTTTGCACAGCTCTTCCAGCGTGAGCGTTCTGCCGATGGCCGGCTGCGTGACCGGCCCATGCGGCACCATGTCGGCAGCCGTGATCGGGACGTCTCGGTCTAGCCGATCGCGCCCCTGCTGCACGGTCTGCATCACATAAGCTGCGAGAAACAGTTTGAATGTCGAACAGAAAGCGAAGCGTTCGGTTGAGCGCCAGCCGACCCGCTGGCCGTCCCGCGTCGCGAAAAGCCCGAGACGGCCTCCATGGCGGGCTTCAAGAGACTTGAGATCGAGACTAGTCCCAGGAGCAGCCGCGGCATGCCCGGCGCCGACTAGAGTGGCGCCGGCGCCGATCAAGAATGAGCGCCGGTCCGCAAGGAAATCAATGGTGCGAGTTGTCATGTGCGTTGCGTCTCCAGAGGGAGGCGCAGAGGTAGCGAGGCCGCATGGCCCTAGCCAAATGATCGTTACTCAGATTTGATATGAATAAAATTGGGGCTTCTGGATGGATGTTTCGAGATTGCCGCTCATCGCGCTGCGCGCCTTTGAAGCGTCGGCGCGGCTCGGTAGCCTGACCAAGGCGGGGATGGAGCTGCGCGTGGGCCAGACCGCAATAAGCCATCAGATCAAGCTGCTTGAGAAAGATCTCGGCTTCACGCTGTTCGAGCGCTTGCCGCGTGGCATCGCTCTGACCGAGGAGGCGCAGGCGCTGCTGCCGGTGTTGACGGATGCGCTACGTCGGGTCAGCGACAAGGTGCACCAACTGCGTACCGGCGGCACGGCCGAGATTCTCACGATCGGCGTGGTCAGCAGCTTCGCCCTCGGGTGGCTCCTGCCGCGCCTGCAGGACTTCAACGCGCGGCACCCGCAGATCGAGGTGCGGATCAAGACGAACAACAACCGTGCCGACACGCTCCTCGACGGCCTCGATCTTTTCATTCGTTTCGGTGACGGTGCCTGGCACGGCACAGAGGCGGTCGAGCTGATGCAAGCCCCGCTCGCTCCGGTCTGCAGCCCTGGCCTCGCCATGTCAGTCCGCACTCCGGCTGACCTGCTGGCCCAGCACCTCCTGCGCTCATACCGCCAGGACGAATGGCCGCTCTGGTTCCTTACCGCGGGACTGACCCCGCCGGTCGCGCGGGGCTGGATTTTCGATAACTCGCTGGCCTTGGTCGAAGCGGCAGCGCAAGGTCTCGGTGTTGCGCTGGTCCCCGCCGCGATGTTCTCGCGCGATATCTCTTCCGGTCGGATTGTACAGCCTCTCGACGTCGGTATCGTTACCGGGGCCTACTGGATGACGCGATTGAGGTCACGGACCGAAACCGGCGCCATGGTGGCCTTTAAGAGGTGGATTGTCGCCGAGCTTTAAGCTGAGCATGGAGACGATTGTTTTCAAAGGCGTGCGCCAACAATGGACACTAGTGGTCAGTGTGAAAGCGGGCAGAGATCTGGACAACGCAACCGAAGAGCCGGCACTGACCTGAGAGAGAGGCACGGGCCCGGCCGCAAGCCGAACAGTGCCGAAGGAGTCGCCGCCACTGCTCATTGGGAAGGCTCCGACGCGGGAGATCTGCTGCGGTAAGTTTGCGGCTGACAGCGGCCCCGTGGGACAGCGCAATGTTTCTTTTCGACGGCCCCGACCAGGCCGACGTGACGATCCTCCTGGCGCATGGGGCCGAAGCTCCGATGGGCTCGCGATCAATGACGGCGTCCGCAAATGCCTTAGCCGGAGAGGGCTTTCGCGTTGCCCGCTTTGAGTTCGACTATATGGCGGCGGCGGACCGCAGTTGGGCGCATGCCGTCGGCCCGCGCTGAAAAGCTAAACCCGCGATATATCGCTGCCGTCGACGCGCTCGGCAGGGAGAGCTTGTTATCGGTGGCAAGTCGATGGGCGGGCGCGCCGCGAGCATGGTCGCGGACACGCTGTTAGAGAGTGGACGGATTCGTCGCCTTCTTTGCCTCCGTTATCCTTTCCATCCGCCCGGCAAGCCGGAGCAATTGCGCACCGGCCACCTTGTCGATCTGAAAAATCCCACCCTCATTGAGCGGCCGATCATCTCGTGACCATGTCCGACGCAACTCTTACCTGGGCCGGGCAGCTCAAACCCCCGGCAGGGTCGCGATATGAAGATGGACATCGGGAAACGCCACGAGCAGCGCCGGGAAAGAGCAAGTGATGACGCAGCACCGCATCTACAGAATGAGCTTTGCCAAGATTTATCCTCTTCTGGTCGCCAAGGCGGAGAGGAAGGGGCGCACGAAGGTGGAGGTCGACCAGATCATCCACTGGCTGACCGGCTACGGCCAAGAGGCACTTGCCTCTCAGCTGGCGAAAAACTCGGACTATGAGACCTTTTTCGCCCAGGCGCCGGCACTCAATCCCGCGCGCCTCAGCATAAGGGGAATTGTCTGCGGTGTCCGCGTCGAGGAAATCGCCGAGCCAGTGATGCGGGAAATCCGCTACTTGGACAAGCTCATCGATGAACTCGCCCGAGGGAAGGCGATCGACAAGATCTTATGCCGTCGACCATAGTCAGCGCGCTTGCCGGGGGGACGCCATTCTTAGATTTTGGACAAGGAACCGAACCTGTTCGCGTATAGCGACGCCCTTCAAGGGCGCGCGCTCCGGGTCACCAAATACGCTGCGTTAGACTGCGAAGGAGTGTTCGGAGGTGCGGCCAAGGCGACCGAATTCCACCGCGGCTCAATAGGGTGGGATGGATTGGCTCATCTGCTCACCCTGCCAGCGGAGGCTCGACGTGCCGCCAGAAACATGACGGCAGCGGCACCGGCGTTTGCGAGAGCGCTGACGGCAATGGGTATGACGTAGCTATGGCTGCGATCGTAGATGAAGCCTGCCGCGCCTGGGCCAACGAGCGTGCCTAGGGCAACGCTCGAATAGAGCACCCCGATGATGCGGCCGGCATGACGCGCACCGAACAGATCGGCGACCACTGCTGGCAAAATCGCGACCCACCCTCCGTAGAAGAGACCGAAGATCAACGCAAACAGTATGAGCTGGCTCAAGGAGCCACCAAGGATCCAGGTCGGAAGTGAGGCGGCCATGCCAATGTACATGGCGATCAGGAAGCTCTCGCGGCCCATCCTGTCCGCGATGCCGCCGAGGAAGAAGCGGCCGATCGTGCTGCCGATGCCGATGGCACCAAGCAGCCAGACTGCCGCCGAAGCGGGAACACCATGGTCGACCGCGTAGGGCGCGAGATGCACGAACGGTACGAAGACACCAAGCGCGCTCAGGAACGACGCAAGATAGAGCCCCGCAAATCGTCGCGTCCGGATTGCTTGGCCCACGGGCGTATCATTGCCCGCCTGCAGGGAGCCAACGACGATGGTACGTGTGATGCCGTCGGGCTGCAGGCCGCGGCGGCCAGGCTCGTCCTCCATGACGAACGCCGCTGCCAGGCCGACCACGATCGCGAGGACGCCGAGCGTGGTGTAGGCGTTCCGCCAGCCGATGTCCGCGATCAGCCAAAGCGCGAACGGCGGCATCACGAGCGTCCCGACGCCAATGCCGCTGACCGCCAACCCGGATGCGAGACCACGGCGCTTGACGAACCAGCGTTGCACAGCGCCAAGTGTGGGCACATAGGCACAGCCGACACCGACGCCGATACCGATGCTATAGGCCGCATAGACCTGGAGAATGGTTTGCGCCTGTCCGGCCAGAATGAGGCCGAGGCCGACTAGCGTCATTCCGATTGCGGAAAGCGCCTTCACGCCGATTCGATCCGCGAGCGGCGCGGAAACGATGCCGAGCGAGAAGTACATAAATCCGGCCAGCGAAAAAACCGCCGAGACCGAACCGCGCGATGCCGCGAACTCGTGCTGGAGCGAGTCCAGGAACGAGCTGAATGTGTATGCGCTCCCGAAGCCGACGAAGGTTATGACGAAGGCTGCGGCGACCACAAGCCAACCGTAAAAAATCGCCGATTGCCTTTCCAGGTTCATGATTATCCTCTGTTGGCGGGCCGAGCCGTCTCGGCGTGCGATATGCGGGCCGCTCCCAAGACCTTAGGATCGCTTCGGGCCACTGAGGCCCGGTTGACGACGATGCCAGGACGTTGCGCCCTGAAACGCTGCGCCGAGAGCAAGAAGCGCGCTTTCGTCGAACTCGGCAGCGATCAATTGCAGGCCGATGGGCATGCCTTCCACCGAGGCGCTCCCGGGGAAGGCCAGCGTTGGATGGCCGCTCATGTTGAAGGGGCAGGTGTAGCGTTGCAGCTTGGCGATCAGCTCCGGCTGCTCGCCAAGGGTTGCGATCGTCTTCAGCGTGAGCGGCGCGAAAGGATGGACGGGCGTCAGGATGGCGTCGACCGATGATAGCAGGGCCTCGACCTGGCCACGGAATGCCGCGCGGCGACGAAGGATTTCCTGATAGGCCATCCCCGAAACGGCCATTCCGTTCTCGATGACGGACGATAGGATGGCGCCATACTGTTCCTTATGGAGGGCATAGGGCGCTTGATGGGCAACTGYCGCTTCAACCGCGCAGTTCGGTGTCCAGTCCGCCACGATCTGGCGGACATCGGGAAATGACACCTCGGCGATCTCGGCGCCCAGGTTCGAGAATATCGCGCAGGCTTCCGTCAGTGCGGCCTGTGTCCAATCGTCGACGTCTTCGGAGTTCCAGTGCGGGTCGATCCCGATACGCTTGCCGCGTACATTCCCGCTTGCGTCGGCCAAGTAGTCGGGAACCGGACGAACGCTCGTCGTCGGGTCATTGAGGTCATGCCCGGCAATGACATTGAGGATCGCCGCGACGTCGATCACGTTCCGGGCAATCGGGCCGATATGGTCGAGCGAGGGAGCGAGGTCGAATGTCCCATAACGGCTGACGCGCCCCCAGGTCGGCTTCAGGCCGCTGACGCCGTTGGCGGCCGAGGGCCAACGGATCGACCCGCCCGTGTCGGACGCGATGGCGCCGAAGCACAGGCCGGCGGCGGTCGCGACCGCTGATCCGCTGGAGGAGATGCCCGCCCAATAGTCGCCGTTCCATGGGTTTTGCACTGGCGGAATCGATGGGTGGTAGTCGGAATACGCCCCCTCGGTGAGCTGGGTCTTGCCGATCAGCACTGCCCCTGCGTCGATGAGCTTTCGCACGACGGTCGCATCGCGCGCCGGCACATAGTCCTTATGGACCACGGTGCCGGCCGCCGTTGCGACGCCCCTGATCCAGCAAAGGTCCTTTACGGCTATGGGAACGCCATGGAGGGGGCCCCGGTGGATTCCCGCCTCGATCTCGCGGTCGGCAACCTCCGCCTGGCGGAGGGCGCTCTCGTCCAGGACGCTTGCATAAGCCTGCAATTCACCATCAAGACGCCGAATGCGCGAAAGGAGCGCCTCGGTGACATCCTTTGAGGCGATGGCGCGGCGAGAGATAAGCTCTCCGACCTCTGTGAGACCATAGAACTCCACGTTGAAAGACATCCGATCCAACCTCTCCAGCGGCCACGCACGACAGTCTATGATTTAGAATTCATGCGATTCTTGGCGGCTTGCTTGCAGCATTGACGCTTGATATCGGCGGGAATTATGCTGACGCTCGCTGCTTGGACAAACCAGAAGACTTAACCCTGATGAATCAGATTTTCTAATTCATGCCGAGTCGATTGCCTCCCCTTAACGCGCTGAAGGCATTCGAGGCCGCTGCCCGCCACCTCTCGATCAAACTGGCCGCGGAAGAATTGTGCGTGACGCCGGGGGCCGTCAGCCAGATGATCCGGGTTCTGGAGGAAAATCTCGGCGTGAAGCTCTTTGAGCGGGTGACGCGAGGGATTTTTCTGACTGACGCGGGCCGCGATTATCTGCCATCGATACGCAATGCATTCCGCCAGATCGCCGGTGCATCCGAGCGGATCGCAGCCCAGCTGGATTCTGGGCTGCTCACTGTCAGCACCACGCCCTTTTTTGCATCGGCATGGCTGGTGCCGCGATTGTCATCCTTTCGAACGGCGCAGCCCAGCATCGATCTGCAGATCGTCACCAGCAATGCACTGGTTGATTTTTCTCGCTCGGACACGGATGTTGCGATCCGCCATGGGATGGGCCGATATCCCGGACTTCGCAGCGACCGCGTCGTCACGGTCGAGATGATCGCCGTGGCCACCCCCGATCTGATCGACCGAGCCGGCCGTCCGAACCGGCCATCGGATCTCGTGCGTTGGCCGCAGGTTCACGATGCCGAACGAAAGGGCTGGAGCCTGTGGTTTGACACGCACGGCGTTGCTGAAAGGACGACTGCGCGTGGCCTCTCCTTCGATGACAGCGGCCTCTTGCTAAAAGCGGTGCTCGCCGGTCAAGGCGCGGGACTGCTCCCGGCTGCCCTGCTTGAGGATGAACTGCGCGACGAGCGTTTGATCCAGTTGTTTCCGCCCGCTCGAATGGAGGAGTTTGCCTATTATCTCGTCTGTCCGGACAACCGACAGCAGCAGCCCAAGATCGCAGCGTTCCGGGATTGGATCTTGAACACATGACGGCAAGAGGGGACGGAGTTACATCCTCAGGTACTGACTTCAGCAGAGAGTAGATATCCACGCTTCAACTGACCAAGGCCCCGTTAGGGTGGTGGGAAATTGCCATTGGCGACAGCGGGCTAGCGCCAAATGCTGACATTGGACTGACGCCCAAAAGCAGACCTTCTTTAGACTGGCGTTGGTCTCATGGAGGCAAGCGGCCGATCCGGGCGCGATAGGCTTTGGTTCGTTACCGTGAGTTGAACAGCTTGGGCTTAGCTCCTCCGGTGGCCCGATGCGTTCCTGCCTGAGGAACGCAGAAGTCCTCGTTACGAATCTAGTGTTCCTCGTTGAGAGCGGCGATTTTCTCCTTGTCCCCGGCAGAAGACATGAGGTCGGTGCTTGAGGACAGGGCGAGGCGCCTATGCCTTGCCACTTATCGAGACGGCGGAGAACGACCATGCACAAGAATGTTTACACTCCCGAGAATGCAGCGATGCTGCTGATCGATCATCAGGTCGGCACTATGTCGTGGACCCACTCCCACGACATCAATCTGGTCAAGGCCAATGCTGTGAAGTTGGCGAAGATCGCGGTCGGCGCCGATATCCCGGTGCTTCTGACCGTCAGCATGGAAGATCATGCGCAAGGGCCGCTCATTCCCGAGCTTCAGCAGATCCTGCCGGAGGCTTACGCGAAGCGCATCAAGCGGCCCGGTATCGTCAATGCGATGCATCACGACGGCTTCAACGCTGCGGTCAAGGCGCTTGGCCGCAAGAAGCTGATCGTCGCAGGGATCACGACCGAGATCTGTGTCCTCTTCCCGGTGCTGCAGATGTTGGACGAAGGTTACGAAGTGCAGGTGGCGGCAGATGCTTCGGCCTCCTACACCAAATATGGCGACGACCTCGCCTTGCGCCGGATGGAGCGTGCGGGCGCGGTGATCATAACGCATGACCAGTTGATTTCGGAGCTGGCCGTCGACTGGAGCACGCCACTGGGCCAGCGCCTGTCCGGCATCCTGGCTTATCACTGAGCGCTACTTGCCGCGCTCGTAAGCCCTTCCGGCCGAGAAGCGATGTCGTCGGCCCGCTTTCAGCTATGGCCATCCGGGCGGTATCGTACCTGCTCGTATGGCCATGGCGAAGACGATGGGCCTCTCTGGCGTTCGACCGAACCCTTCGCTCCCCCGTCATTTACCGCGCGGCGCCGCAACTCCTGAACGAAGGAACACCCCATGAAGGCGATGACCGTTGGTTCCCCGGCAACCCTGGAGACCCTGGGTTTCAGCGAAAAGCCGGACCCAGGCCAGCCCGGAGAAGGCGAGATCCGTGTCGCATTGCACGGTAGCTCACTGAACTTTCACGATTTGGGTGTGGTCACGGGACGCATGCCGGCGGAGGCTGGCCGTATCGCGCTAGCGGATGCCGGTGGAACGGTCGAGGCTGTCGGAAACGGTGTCACCGAGTTCGCAGTGGGAGACCGGGTGGTTTCCTGCTTCTTTCCCGACTGGCAAGACGGCGCGCCGACGATCGGCAATTTCGCGCGCACGCCCGGCGATGGGATCGACGGCTTCGCGACCGAGTTCGTTGTCACCCGCGCGACCGCCTTCACCCATGCGCCGCGCGACTATGATCATGTCGAGGCCGCGACGATAACGACGGCCGGTTTGACGGCATGGCGAGCCCTGATAGCCGATGGTGGTTTAAAGGCTGGCGATACCGTGCTGCTGCTCGGCACAGGCGGGGTCTCTATTTGGGCCTTGCAAATCGCAAAGGCGATGGGTGCGACCGCGATCGTCACGTCCTCGTCCGGCGAGAAGCTTGAGCGTGCACGCGACCTCGGCGCCGACCATGTCGTCAACTATCGGGAGGTGAAGGGTTGGGGCCGTGCTGTCGCGGATTGGACCGGTGGCCGGGGCGTCGACCACGTCCTTGAGCTGGGCGGTGCCGGCACTCTCGCCAACTCGATCGCGGCGGTCCGCGTAGGCGGGCACATCGCGCTTATCGGCACTGTAACAGGCGTCGCGGGCGACGTGCCGACCGCCGCACTGATGGCCAAGCAGGCGCGATTGCAAGGCTTGATCGTCGGATCGCGGCGGCAGCAGCAGGAGTTCGTGCGCGCCATCGATGTGACCGGAATCCGTCCGGTGGTGGACCGGCGTTTCCCGCTCGGCAAACTTGCGGAAGCCTTCCGCTTTCAGCAGTCCTCCGGCCATTTCGGCAAGATCGGCATCGAGTGGTAGGTCATTTCGCAGCCGGCCCGATCCTCTCGATGAGGATTTCCGTCAGCACCCTCACTTTGCGCGGGAGGTGCTGACCGGGCGGGCGCACGACGAAGATGCCAACCGATGGCAGCGACCACTCGATCATGATCGGCACCAGCCGGCCCGCCGCGACATAGCGCTCGGCAATCAACTGCGGCAGTGCCGCGATCCCGATGCCGGCCGCGGTCGCCTCGGCGATCGCCACGGCGCTGTCTGCCTTGAAGCGACCATGCGGGTGAATTTGCGTGACCGTGCCGTCGCGTTCGAATTTCCAGCTCTCCGTTCCGATCATCACCGCCGAATGACCGGCTACCTCCGCGGGAACCGATGGTGCCCCATGGGCGACCACATAGTCGGGGCTGGCAAAGAGCCTGACGGGCAGCGTGCCGATGCGTCTCGCCACCAGGTTTGAGTCCGGCAGATAGCCGACCCGGATACCGCAGTCGAAGCCCTCGCTGATGAGATCGACATAGCGGTCGTTGAACAGAGTGTGGACGTGCAGAAGCGGATGGCGCTTCGCCATCTCGGCAAGGACAGGCGCAAAATATTCGGGGCCGAAGGATGACGGTGCCGCCAATCGCAGCAGTCCGCGCAGTTCGCCCGAGGGCATGATCTCTTCGCGCGCGGCATCCAGCTCCGAACATATCCGAGCGGCGTGCTCCCGAAACGTCACTCCGGCCTCGGTCAGCGCCGCACCGCGGGTGGTTCGCGCCAGCAATTGTGCCCCCAGCTCTTCTTCCAGCCGCACCAGACGCCGGCTGACGATCGACTTGGCCAAGCCGAGACGCCTCGCGGCAGGCGATACCCCTCCGGCGTCAGCGACTTGAACGAAGGTCCTCAAATCGTCGACATCCATGGCGTTCCTCTTGCCGAAACTCAGCTGACCGTCAGACGTGGCTACTCGCCCRCATACAGCAACGCTACCTCTTCTGGCGAGAAGTCCATCCCGGACCTGAGGAGTGTCATCATGCAACCGACCAAAATCATGCCGTCGATCACACGGGGCGACTGGAAGCACGGCTTCGGCATCAAGGTGTTCTATCCGGGCTCCCTGTCGAACGAGGTCGACAGCGGCATCGGCGCGATCGGCCGGATTGACCGCGCTCAGATTCAGCCCGGACACATCATCGGAATGCATCCGCACAAGGATGACGAGATCTTCACCTACAAGAGGGCGGGCCGTATGCTTCATCTCGATACCGTCGGCAACCGCGAGGAGGTGACGCCCCGCCGTTTGATGATGATGAACGCCGGGCATAGCTTTCAGCACGAGGAACATGTCCTGGGCGACGAGCCCACGCAGGCGCTCCAGATCTTCCTGCGTCCGCGCGAGGGCGATCTGGAGCCGAAGGTTCAGTTCCACGAGATGGATGCGGAGCGCAGCGACGATGCCTGGCGGCTTCTCGTTGCCCCGCAGGGAGCGGCTTTCGAAGTTCGTTCGCAAGCGTGGGTTCGAGATGCGCATTTGCACGCCGGTCACACTCTGGCTTTGCCCGACGTCATAGCGCCCGGTTTCGTCAGTCTCCTCTTTGTCTTCTCAGGCAAGGTGCGCGTCGGCGACCTCGCGATCGATGCTGGAGAACTCTACCATCTTGGCGACAGCGAGGCTGGCATCGCGGCGGTTACCGACGCAGACATCGTTCTGTTTACCACTGATACCACGGCTCCGGTCTTCAAGGGCGGCATGTTCAGCGGGAACGTCGCGCAGGCATGATCGAGCGGCCGATATCGGGCCAATATTGGGCGTTTCGCCTGGATGGCCAGGCGCATGTGAATCGGCCATTCTTCCACGTCGCGTAACAATGAACTGCCGAGCTTGAGCATTCTGCAAGAGTGAAACCTGCGGCACCTTGGCGATGCGGATCGGGAACAGGCCCGTCCATCATCGCAGGAGTGAGCCGTGAAGCTCTATCATCATCCCCTTTCGGGCCATGCCCACCGCGCCCGTCTCTTCGCTTCTCTTCTGGGGCTGCCGCACGAACTCGTCGAGGTCGACCTCAAGGCCGGCGCGCACAAGAAGCCCGACTTCCTCCGGATAAACCCGTTCGGTCAGGTTCCCGCTCTAGAAGACGGCGAGGTCGCCATCGCCGACTCGAATGCCATTCTCGTCTACCTGGCCAAGAAGGCAGGACGGAACGATTGGCTTCCAGACGATGCAAAGGGCGCCGCCGCGGTCCAGCGCTGGCTGTCGGTCGCTGCAGGCGAGGTCGCCTACGGTCCGGCTGCCGCACGGCTCATCACGGTATTCGGGGCCAAGTACAACCCCGAGGAGGTCATCGCCCGCGCTCATGTGCTGCTGGCGAGGCTTGAGAGCCGGCTCGACGGTYGCGATTGGCTCGTCGGCGACGGCCCCACCATCGCGGACGTGGCGATCTACAGCTATGTTGCCCGCGCGCCGGAAGGCAATGTCGATCTGACCGGCTACCCGAATGTCAACGCGTTTCTGCGGCGCGTCGAGGCCCTGCCCGGGTTCGTACCCTTTGTGCAGACCCCCGTCGGCCTGGCTGCGTGACGATGTGCCGGAGCGCGCCCGCCGGCGCGCCCGGACCTTTCATTCGAAGGAGCGGGGACATGGATACGACACTCGCGAAGCTGCCTGTATGGCATGAGGGAGAACGGTATCTGCAGGAAAAGGCCGGCATGGCCGAACGCATGGCCGTCGCCGGGCAACGGGTGGTCCGTGACTTCATGCCGGACCAGCACCGCGAGTTCTATGCGCAGCTGCCCTTCATCGTGCTCGGCAGCGTCGATCCTGCCGGGGATGCCTGGGCAACGTTCATCGAGGGGCGGCCCGGCTTCATGTCGTCACCRTCGCCGACCGTTCTCGATATCGCAGCACATCCGGCCGCGGGCGATCCGGCGGCCGAGGGCATGGCGGATGGCGCTCCCATCGGGCTGCTCGGCATCGAAATGCATACCCGCCGCCGCAACCGCATGAACGGCTTCGTCTCGACGTCCGCCGCAGGCCTCAGCGTCGCGGTCGACCAGAGCTTCGGCAACTGCCCCCGCTATATACAGTTGCGGGATTTCTCGTTCAGCCGGGAGCCCGACATGCAGCCGGGGTTGATTGCCGAGAGCCTGGCGTCGCTGGACGATGCTGCGCGCGAGACGATACAGCGTGCGGACGCGTTCTTCGTTGCCTCCTATGCCGATCGAGGAGATCGCCGCCAGGTGGACGTCTCGCACCGCGGCGGCAAGGCCGGCTTCGTCCGCGTCGGCGAGGACGGAACGCTGACCATCCCGGATTTCGACGGCAACCTGTTCTTCGCCACCCTCGGCAACATTCATCTGAACGGTAAGGCCGGGCTGCTGTTCGTCGATTTCGAAACCGGCGATGTGCTCCAACTGACGGGAGACGCGGCGCTTGTTCTGGACTCGCCGGAGATCGCCGCCTTCCAGGGGGCCGAACGGCTCTGGACCTTCAAGGCGCGCCGGATCGTCCGACGCCGCGCCGCGCTCGCCCTGCGCTGGAACCTCCGGCAGAACGGCTGGTCTGCGAACTCGCTGATGACCGGCGATTGGGAGCAGGCCGCCGACCGGCTTCGGGCGGCGGAGCTGGCGACGCGCTGGAGGCCAGTGCGCATTGCGAGGATCGTCGACGAGAGCGCTTCGATCCGATCGTTTTATCTGCAGCCCACGGATGGAGCGGGACTGCTCGCTCACCTCGCCGGGCAGCACCTCCCGATCCGTCTGACGCCCAAAGGCGCCGAGCAGCCTGTGGTGAGAACCTACACCATGTCGGCAGCACCCTCAGATGGCGTCTACCGGATCAGCGTGCGACGCGACGGTCTGGTCTCGACCCATCTGCACGACAATCTGCGGGTGGGCGATACCATTGAGGCGCGCGCGCCTGCAGGCTCCTTCACCATCGACGCACGAGCGACACGTCCTGTCGTGATGCTGGCGGGTGGCGTCGGTATCACCCCGCTGCTCGCGATGCTCCGGCACATCGTCTACGAGGGGGTGCGCAAGCAGCGCATCCGGCCGGTCACCATATTCCAGGCCGCTCGTACCAAGAAGGATAGGGCATTCGACCACGAGCTTTCCGAGTTGGTCGCGGCTGCACAGGGTGCGGTCAAGCTGGTGCGCCTTCTCAGTGATACGACCGATGCAGAGCCAGAGCGTGATTACGACGTCTCGGGCCGGCTGGACGTGGCTGCGCTGAGTCGCTTCCTCCCCTTCGGCGATTACGACTTCTTCCTCTGCGGTCCGCCGTCCTTCACCCAGGCCCTGTATGATGGCCTGCGCGGCCTCAACATCGCAGACGACCGTATTCATGCCGAAGCCTTCGGACCGTCGTCACTCAAGCGCACGGCTCCGGC